>NZ_JBHSFP010000041.1:0-64841 GCF_042654065.1 Sphaerisporangium dianthi
GTCGCCGCGGCGGCGCGGCGCAGCCGGCCGTCGCCGCGCGCGAGCCGCGGGAAACCGTCCTGCTCGCGCGCGGGCCGGCGCGGACGGCCGTGCCCGCGCGTTGAAGTGAGCGTGACCATCAAGGGGTTCCCTTCAGCGGTACTCGGCGAGCCGGGGCCGGACACCGATGAGGACCAGCAGGATGACGGCCAGCGCGGCCGCCGGCGGCACCCAGTTCCACCCGCCGAGCGCGTCGTCGCCCTCGCGCACCGCGGACTCGAACGCCTGGTGGTGCAGCGAGGTGAGCTTGACCAGGGCCTCGTCGTAGGAGGCGAACGCGGGGCCCATGGCCTGGCCGACCGCCGCCCGCCGCGAGCCGCCCGTGGCGAGTTGCCGGATGCGCTGGTCGTTGCGCTGGAAGGCCTGGTAGCGCCGCAGGACCTCCTCGAACGCCTGCCCCTGCCCCGGCAGTGACAGCCGGGCGGCCTCTCCCCCGAAGAACCCGAGGAAGTCCTTCTTGCCACCGGAGACGCGGTCGTTCACCGCCGCGTAGTACTTGTCGAGGTTGCCGGCCGGGACGTAGAGGACGGCCTGCGACTTGTCCAGGTACACCTGCTCGTAGGTGTCGGCGCGCTGCGGGTCGAGCAGGTAGCGGCTCTCGTCGCCGTGCAGGGTGTTGCCGATGGCGCGAGCCCGCGAGAGCGCGAGGACGGAGTTGAAGCCGTCCTCCTTGGCGTCGCGCAGCACGCCGCCCTCGTGCTGGAGGACGGCGAACGCGGCCACGGTCAGCGCGCCGACGACGACGGTGGCCACCAGCGCGGGCACGTTGAACGTGCGGCGGAAGCCGCGGCTCAGGAAGACCTGCAGCACGATGAGGGCCAGCAGGGCGAGCCCTCCGGCGACGCCGACCCAGATGCGTCCCTGCTGGACGGCCGACAGCTCGCCGAGGTAGGCGTGCCGGACGATGGTGCCGCTGTCGAGGGTCAGGTTGTAGGCCTTGGGCAGCAGGTCGAGCCGCATGAGGTCGGTCGCCTGGCGGTAGACGTCCAGGACGGCCTGCGGCGGAGGCCCCGCGGCGTGGCCCGACTGCTCGTCCAGCAGCAGGGCGCGGGCGGCCAGCCGCTCGTAGCGGCCGAGCCCGTCCAGCAGCGTCTGCACCGTCATCTGCTCGGTGGCGTCGTCGCTGGCGAGGTCGGCGGCCTGGAGCACGGCGCGGTCGGCCTGCGAGCGGCGCTCGTCGTAGCGGTCGAGCATGGCCTGGCGGCCGGGCCCGAAACCGGACTCTGCGCCGGTGAGCAGAACGGCCGCGACCTGGGCGTCCATGTCGCTCAGCGCGAAGTACAGGTCGGCGGTGGCCACGACCTGCGGGCCGGCGGTGTGGCCGATGACGCGCAGGCCGTCCCTGGCGTGGCCGACGCCGATGCTGACGGTCGCGAAGAGCACCAGGACGGCGGCGACGGCCAGCCCGGTGAGCAGGCGGATCCACCCGGGGACGGTGCGCACGCGAAGGGCGCGGCGCAGCGGCGCCGACCCGACGGCCTGACCGGCGGCGGGCACGGTGGCCACGCCGCCGGCGGCGCCGGGCGGAGCGGCCAGGACGGGCGCCGGCGCGGAGGCCGGGGCGGGAAGTGTCATCTCGAGGCCCTCCGCACCGTGATGAGGGTCCACGCCCCGACGTGCACCCGGTCTCCGTCGGCGACCGGGACCGGGACGTTGACCTCCAGCAGCTCACCGTTGACCAGCGTGCCGTTGGCCGAGCCCGGGTCGACGAGCTGCCACGAGCCGTCGGGCTGGGCGAGCAGCACGGCGTGCAGGTGGGAGACGCCGGGGTCCTCCGGTGGCCCGGACAGGTCGATCTCGGGCACCAGGGAGCGGGACTGGCTGCGCCGGCCGATGCGCATCTCGGGCCCGGTGAGGGTCAGCCGCCGCTCGGGACAGTAGGGCGGGAAGGCGACCCGCGCGGCGTCCGGGCCGCCCTGGGAGATCATGCTCTCGTAGTGGGCGCGGTCGGCCTCGACCACGGCCTCCCAGACGGCGTGCGCGGGGCGCCGCGGCGCCGTGCCGCCGGTCGCCGCCGGCGCGGGCTGGGCGGGCTGCCAGGCCGGGGCGGGCTGCGCCGGGGGCTGCCCAGGCTGTGCCGGGCGCGGGCTCTGCCGGGACGGCGCGGGCTGGACGGGCTGGGACGGCTGCCAGGCGGGGGGCGGAGGCTGGACGGGCTGGGACGGCTGCCAGGCGGGGGGCGGAGGCTGGACGGGCTGGGACGGCTGCCAGGCGGGGGGCGGCTGGGAGCCGCGCACCGGTTGCGCCGGCTGCCACGGCTGGGCGGGCGCGCCGGTCGCGGGGGCGCCCTGAGGGGCGGGCTGCTGCGGGGCGGCCGGACGCGCCGCGCCGCCGCCGAGCACGAAGTCGTAGCCGCAGGTCTCGCAGAACCGGCCGGTGCGCTCGGCCCCGCAGTCGGGGCAGTCGCCGGTTCCCGCGCCGGCGGCCGCCGGCGCGGAGGAGCCCGGGCCCGCGGGCGCCTCGGGGGCGGCCGGCGCCGGGGTGCCGGACATCAGCGCACCGCAGGTGTCGCAGTACTCCTCGTCTGCGGAGTCGTGCCCCACAGGGCAGGTTGCCATCCTCAGTTCTCCGGGTCCTTGCGCATGCGGACGGTGCGGACGGAGCGGGTGTCGAGCGCGATCTCGTCCGCCTTGTCAACGACGCGCTTGAGACGGGCGGTTCCCGTCTCGGGGTCGACGTCGATGACCTTGTCGAGCAGTTTGGCGGTCTCGTCGTTGCCGGCTCGCTCGGCGATGCCGCGCGCCCTGCCGAGCCGGGCGGTCGCGGTGTCCACGTCGCCGTCGTTGCGGGCCTGCAGGCCCTCCTGGATCAGCGAGGCGAGCTCCTGCTGGCCGGTGTAGTGGGCCACCCTTGGGTTGATGCGCGTGGACTGGACGGGGTCGTCGCTCCACTGGGCGAGGATGTTGCCGCTGGCCAGCACCTGCCCGGTGTCGGGCACCACCAGTTTGACCAGGCCGGCGCGCATCTCCTGGCCGACGTTGCCCGACGGCACCCGCACGCTGACGTGGTACTCGCGGGTCTCCCCGCCCCACGAGCCGGTCGGATAGTCGCCGGTAAGCGCGTCGACGTCGGTGCGGCGGCCGGTAAGGTCCTCAAGCGCCGGGGACACCTGCTTGACGAAGTTGAGCGTGGCCGCCCGGGGCGTCCACACGCGCAGCGCGACGTCGGCCACGGTCTTGCCCATGGCGGCCTCGGTCATCGCCCGGAAGTCGGCCTCCAGTTCCTCGGGCCGTCGCACGTCCATCACGCTGCCGAGCAGGGTGGAGCCGATGCGGCGGACCTCGGCGACCACCCAGTCGGTGCCGACGCCTCTGCAGTCGCAGACGAACTTGCCGGCGCAGTAGGCCAGGTTGGCGTCGAACTCGGGGGCGGGCTCGTGCTCGTTCTTGCCGTCGGTCAGCAGGATGGCGTGCCGGATCGCGCCGGGGTGGCTCATCTGGTGGGCGCTGAACAGGTCGGCGGCGCGGCGCAACCAGCGTCCCATGGCCGTGCCGCCCTCGGCCCGCAGGTGGGAGACGGCGTCCTTGGCGGCCTGCCGGCTCTGCGGGTCGGCGGGGACGAGCCGCCCGTCGCCGGGGAAGACGACCTCGGCCTGGTGGTCGCCGGAGATCACCGCGAAGTACACCCCGTCGCGCAGCGTGTCGATGGCGGCCTGCGCGGCCTTGCGCGCGTCGGCGATCTTTCCGTAGGCCATCGACCCCGAGGTGTCGACGATGATCACTTCGGCCGCCTCCGCGACGGGCGCCCGTTCGACCGGGCCGCTCGCCTCGACCGTGATGATCCCGTGGACCTCCTGGCTCCCCGCGGGCAGGTACTTGTTCTGGTCCACGCGCATGGTGAAGTCAGTCACTTCTCTCCTTCGGGAAGGCCACCGTCGTCTCTGCCCGCTCCCCCTGTCCGAACGGGATCACCGCGACGGTGATGTTGTCGTGTCCCCCCGCTTCGATGGCCAGCCGCACGAGCCGCCGCGCCGCCGTCAGAGGGGCGCCGTCCAGCGCGGTGGCGGCCAGCTCCTCCGGTTCGGGGTAGTAGTTCCACAGGCCGTCACTGCACAGCAGCACCGCGCCGGGGCCGTCGGTGGTGAACGTCCTGACGTGCGGCACGACCTCGCCGGCGTCGGCGCCGAGCCAGGCGGTGAGCATGTGGGTGCCCGGGGTCGCGTCGTCGGTGGTCAGCAGCGACGACTGCTCGCCCAGCCAGTACGCCCGGCTGTCGCCCACCCAGCCGACCGTGACCCGCCGCCGTTCGACCACCGCGGACACCAGCGTGCAGGCGGGTGAGTCCTCCCCGGGCCGGGCGGAGGAGGCCACGGTGTCGGCGGCCAGCCGCACGGCCTCGCGGGTGGCGGTCTCGGGCCCTTCGCCCTCGGCGAGCCGCTTGGCGATGGTGACCGCCGCGATGTCGGCCGCCGCCTGGGAGGCCTCGTCGGGGCGGGGCGAGGTGGACACCCCGTCGCAGACGACGGCCACGACGGCGTCCTCGCCCGCGGTCAGCAGCGCCATGGCGTCCTCGTTGCGGCTGTGCCGCAGGCCGCGGTCGCTGACCCCCGCCATGGGGCCGAGCTCGATCTCGATGTGGTCGCGGCCGGTGGGCTGGAGCATGCCGCAGTTCTCGCAGTATCCGTCGGAGCCGATGGCGGCGGACCCGCACGCGGTGCACGCGGCCCGCGAGCGCCGCGCCGGGGCGGAGGCGGGGGCCGGCGCGGAGGCGGCGGACAGGTCGTGCCCGCACTGCTCGCAGAACGCCTCGCCGGCCAGGACGTGGGTGCCGCACACGGGGCAGGCGCCGGTCACCACAGCGTCCTCGGCCGCACGGCGTTGGCCCTGCCGATGAGGGCGTGGCGTTCCTCGGTGGACCCGGCCGATCGGGCGAGGGAGCGGTAGACCCGTTCCAGCTCGCCGCGCACGCCCTGCTCGTTGAGCGGGGTGCCGAGCAGCGTGCCGTTGCCGGCGGAAGCCGCCTGACCGGTGACGAACCGGGCGAGCGCGCTCTCGAGCACCTCGGAGGCGAGCCCGGCGCGGTCGCGCGCGTCCAGTTTCAGGCCGCGCAGCCGCTCGCCGGCGGCGACGAGCTCCGGTTCGGCCGGCGCCTGGCCGCGCACCACGACGGCGACGGCCGCCACCTGGGCGGCGGTGCGATGGATGGACGTCGGCGGCATCTGGTCCAGGACGCGGATCGCGCCCTGCGGATCGCCGGCGGCCAGCCTGATGCGGGCCAGCGCGAAGCAGGCGCTGACGTAGGAGCGGTCGGTCTGCCAGATGGCCGTGTAGTGCCGTTCGGCGTCCGCGAGCGCCCCGAGGGCCTCAAGGGCGAACGCGAAGGCCAGCCGGGGCGCCGCCTCCCCGGGGAACCAGGAGTAGATGCCGTCGAAGAACTGCGCGGCCGTGCCGGCGTCCCCGGCGGCCAGCGCGGCGACGCCGCGGTACCACCACAGGCGCCAGTCGCCGGGTAATTCCTTGGCCACCGCCGCGTACAGCTCGTCGGGCACGGCGCGGCCCTGCTCGCTCATCACCCTGATGAGCGCGAGCCTGGTCTCCGGGGTGGGCGGCGCGGCCTCCAGCAGGCCGATCAGCTCCTCGGGGTTGCCGGCGGTTAGGCCGGCGAGCAGGCCCGCGGCCGGGTCGAGCGGGTCGGCCAGCGGCACCGGGATCGCGGAGGCGGCGTCGGCGGGGTCGAGCGGGACGAGGACCCGCCCGGTGGTGGCCGGGGCCAGCTCGGTGCCGACGGCCGCCCGCTCGGGGCCGAACATGCCCGACTGCGCCGGGTGGGGCGTTCCCTCCTCGGCGGCCCTGACCTCGCGCAGGATGCCGACGAGCTGGTCGGACATCTCGGCGGCGCTCTCGAAGCGCCTGCCGGGATCGGGGTCGGCTGCGCGCCGCAGGAACCGCTGGAAGGACTCGTGGTGGGGGCCCATGTCGGGCAGCGGGGCGCTCTTGCCGCCGCTGGTCGGGCTGAAGGGGAAGGCGAGCACGGCGAGCGTGCGGCCCACGGTGTACAGGTCGGAGGCGATGGAGGGGCCGTGGGAGGCGATCTCGGGCGCCTGGTAGCCGATGGTGCCGTAGATGGCGCTGTCGGCGTCGTCGATGCGGCGCACCGCGCCCAGGTCGATGAGCTTGAGCTGCTCTTCCACCTGGATGACGTTGGCGGGCTTGAGGTCGCAGTAGAGCATCGCGCGGTCGTGCAGGTAGCCGAAGGCCCGCAGGATCTCCAGCCCGTAGGCGATGACCTGGGCCGCCGGCAGCGCCGCGCGGTTGTCGGACTCCCTGAGCCTCCTGCGCAGCATCTCTTGCAGGGGCTCGCCGCCGACGTACTCCATGACGATGTACCCGACCATCGTCCCGGTGCCCGGGTCGGGGTGGTTCACGAAGTTGAAGATCTTGACGATGTTGGGGTGGTCCATCGCCGTCAGGTAGCGCCGCTCGGCCTCGGCGGCGGCCAGCGCCTCCAGGTCGCCGGTGTCGAGCAGGCCCTTCATCACCACCCAGCGGCCGTCGAGGTTGCGGTCGGCCGCCAGGTAGATCCAGCCGAGGCCGCCGTGGGCCAGGCAGCCCTTGACCTCGTACTGGCCGGCGACCAGGTCGCCCTGGCGGAGCTTGGGGGTGAAGGAGAAGCGCTGGCCGCAGTGCGGGCAGAACCCTTCGGGGCGGCCGGGGCGGCCGTCCCGCTGCCGGCCCACCGGCTTGCCGCAGTCGGGGTTGCCGCAGAACCGGCGGTCCTCGGGCACGACCGGGTCGGCGAGCACGACCGCCGAGGGGTCGCGGTAGGGGACCGGGGGCACCTCGACCAGCCCCATGCCGAGCATCCCGCGGCGGGAGCGGCTGCTGGTGCGGCGCGAGCCGCTGGTGAAGCCGGTGACGCCGCCGGCCGCCGAGCCGGTGGACATGGTGGCGGCCTGCATGCCGGCGGAGGGCGCGGTCATCGGCCCGGGCGCGGCGCCGGAGGGCGGCGCGGGGGCGGACGACCAGGCGGTGCCCGGCCGGCCCGAGCCGCCCGAGGGCGGAACGGGGGGCGGCGCAGAGGGCCACGCGGTGCTGGGGTGGCCGGAGTGGCCGAACCCCGGTGGGGCCGGTGACGCGCCCGGTGGCGACCACTGGCCGCCGGGCGGGCTCTGCGGCGCACCGGGGCCGCCGTTCGGCCCTCCCCGCGCGGACCCTGGCCCGGCCGCCCCGGAGGCCGGCGAGGGGCGCGCCGCCTCGGGCACCGGCGCCATGCCGCAGGTGTCGCAGTACCCGTCCACCACCGTCCCGGAGCATCCGGGTTGCGTGCATCTGGTCATCCGGCCGCTCCGATTCCAGTGATGGCCCGTTGGTACTCGGCGACCGCCACGGTCGCCCGCCGCAGATCGCACGGCGCCGTCCACAGAAGATCGCGCGCCGCCCCGTACAGGCCGGCGAGGGCGACGTCCTCGGCGTACCCGAGGCGCACCGCCTTGGCCTGGTAGGCCGACAGCCGCCCGCGCAGCTCGTCGCGGCGGCCGATGAGGCCGGCCATCGACTCGGTGACGCGCGTGGCGTGCGCCAGCGCCTCCTCGACGCCGCGTTCGAGGGCCGTCAGGCGTTCCACCAGCTCAAGCCAGCGGCCGTCGGCGGTGTCCAGGGCGGCGAGCCGGTCGCGCAGCGTGGGCGCCTGGTCGGGCATCTCGGGCGGCGACGCTGACTGGATCTTGACCAGGACCAGGTCGCGGACGCGCCGCGCCTCCCGCTCGGCCTCGGCGACCGCCTCGACGCGCTCGCCGAGGCGGCCGGCGCGGCCCGCGTACTCCTCGCGGACGCGGATCGCCTGCGCCAGCTCGTTCCTGCGGGCCTGCGCGGCGCGGCCCAGCGCGTCCAGCTCGCCGAGCAGGCCGGTGGAGCCCAGCGGGTCGGTGGTGACCCGCTCGCGCAGGCGCGTGGCCTGGGCGTCGAGGCGGTCCAGCTCGGGGTCGGCGGCACTGAGGGAGTCCGCGAGCTCGCGGGCGGCCCGGCGGGAGGCGTCGGCCTCGTCGATGACGGGCAGCAGCGTGTTCCAGGCGGTGTCCACGGCGCCGATCAGCTCGGCGACCTCGCGGTAGGACCCGTCCATGCCGGCGAGGGCGAGGTCGAGGGTGATCCACTCGCCCTGGGCCCTGAGCAGGGAGCGCTTCTCGATAGGCACGTCCTCGGCCTTGAGCTCCACCGACGGGCCGGTGAGCAGGGCGGTCAGCAGGCCGAGGTCGGGCCTGCCCGCGGCCCTGACCTCCTGGGCGTGGTCGAGCACGCGACGGTAGGCGTCGAACAGCCACCACAGGTTGACCAGGGTGATCTGCGCCTGCTCCCACCGGCGCGCGGTCTCCCCCGTGAGGGTCAGGCCCTTGAGCAGCCGGTGGCTCGGGTGGTCGTCGAGGTCCAGCATGTCGCCGGCGACGCGGTCGCGTTCCTCCATGCGCCGGCGCAGGGCATGGTCGACGCCCTCCATGCTCATCGGCGGGCCGGCGGCCCCAGGCATGCCCAACGCTCCGCGCCTCCCCCCCGGTACTGCGACGTACTAGTCCGTCTCTATACACATTCTTTCCATAATTCGGAGGCATGCGTACGGTCGGAGCGGGACGTGCGGGCGGGTTTTCGATCACATACCGGTCACACGGGTGTCACGGCGCGGGCGCCGGGCGCGGACGGGGAGGCGGTCAGCGGCCGACGAGCCAGTTCCATATGCTTCTGACCACGTCGGATCCCACTTCGGCGGGCGCGCCGAGCTCGCGGGACACGGCGTCCTTGATCAGCCGCTCCATGGCCGCCTCGTCGCGGTACTGCACCGCGTAGTCCAGGCGTGTCGCGTATTCGGCGTCCTCGCGGCGCCGTGAGTCCACCGCCCGCAGGATGTCGTGATCGTCGATCATGGGTTCACCGGGCGCGGTCAGAGGGGGAAGCGCGCGAGGTCGAACGCCTTGACGCCGCGCACGCCGTCCCAGACGAGGAAGTTGCCGTACTCGCGCATCGCCTCCACCGGCACGCTGGCCAGTTCGGCGACGTCGCCGAGCAGCCGCTGGAAGCGGAAGACGGCCGCCGGGCCGAGCTTGTTCACCACGCTGACCATCAGCCGCACCAGGTTGTAGCGGAACAGCGCCGAGCAGGGCAGGACGCGGTGGTCGTCGCGCAGGCGGGAGAACACCGCGGCGTGCTCGGGGTGGGCGGCGCGGTAGGCGTCGCACACCTCGGCCGAGAAGTGGCCGCGATAGCGGACGGCGTGCCCGTCGAAGCCGAGCCTGTCGTCGCCGATCGCGAACTGCCCGGTGGTGTAGGTGGCGGCGCCGAGCAGGTCGCCCCACGGCTGGAGGAACGCCCGCTCGAAGTGGGCGGCCTTGCGCTCCAGCCGGGCGGCGAGTTCGGGGCTCGGCAGGAACGTGCCGTGCGGCCCGCGCATGTCGAAGATCCACGGCGGCGGGGTGAGGGTGTCGGCCTTGGTGAGGACGAAGGTCAGCTTGGCGAGCAGCAGCGCGCGGGCGTCGTGGCCCGCTCCGGTGAGGAGCGCGCGCAGGCAGCGGGCGTCGGCGGCGGTGGAGCGGCTGTCGGCGTGGAAGGCCCAGATGACGACGTCGGAGTCGGCCAGCCGTTCCCGGTACATGGCGAGATAAGCGGCGTCCGCGCTTAGCGATTCCCCCATTCCCGGCATATCCCAAAAAGTCAACATATGACCTGAATTCCCGGGAACGGAGATGGCCCGCGGTTCACACGTCCCCGGTTTCACGTCCCCCACCGGCAGCCGGGTGCCGAACAGCGCGTTGAGCAGCGACGATTTCCCCACTCCCGTCTGCCCCATAATGGCCACGCTCAATGGTCTGCCCGATTCGGCGTCATGCTCCCGGCGCACGCCCTGTCTGACCTTTTCCAGGCGGTGCTCACCGAGCGCGCCGACGGAAACACGCTCCATCCTTGCCACGGGCTCACCTCAGGTCATAGCGTTGAAAGGAGTTACGAACCGTTTCCCGCCCGTCCCATCGTGTCCCCCGGTCCTTGCGATGACCTTGCGGAAAGGCCGCCGATTGACGATCGCGATCCGACCCCGGCGGTGAACGTGACGACATTCGACATCCGCCTGCTCGGCGACGTCTCGATCCTGGTCGACGGGAAGCCGAGAAAGCTCCTGCCCCAGACGGCCAAGGCGCTCGCCATGCTCGTCTCGGCCAGGAACCCCGTGCCGCAGGGCAACCTGGCGGCCGCCCTCGGGCAGAGCCCCGACTGGCCGGTGACCGACGTGGCGCCCCCGCTGTCCCGGCTGCGCCAGGCGCTGGCAGGCAGCGCGCTGGACATCCCTCCCGCCAAGTGGTCGCACGCCTACGAGCTGGTCGAGCGCGAGCCCGGCTACCTCGCGGCGACGCTGGACGCCTCCCGCTTCGAGGCCCGGCTGCGCCAGGGACGCGAGCTGTACGACGGCGGCGACCTGGCCGCGGCGCTGCCGGCGCTGCGCTCGGCCGCCGCCGAGTGGCGGGGCGCCCCGTTCGCCTCCCTGTCCTCGGGCTGGACGCTGCCCTGGGTGTGCGAGAGCTACCGCGCCAAGCTGGAGGAGCAGCGCAACGAGCTGGTGCGGCTGGTCGCGCGCATCGCGCTGCGCCTCGGCCGCTACCGGGACGCCGCCTTCCTGGCCGAAGGGCCCGTCGGCGAGGGCGGCGGCGACACCACGGCCGTGTGGCTGCTGCGCTTCCTCACCTCCCTGCGCGAGGACGGCGCCGCGACCGCCCGGCAGGACGTCGAACGGCGCCGCCGCCTCGCGCGCGGCGACGAGGCGGCGCGCCGCGCAGAAGACCTGCTGGCCCTGCACGAGCACGGCTTCGACGTGTGCACCCCGCTCGGCGGCGGCGAGGGGGCCGGCGTGACCGGCGGCCCGGCCGTCCTGGTCGGCCGCCGCCGCGAGGTGCAGGAGCTCTCGCGCCTGGTCGAGCGGCTGCGCGCGGGCGAGGGCGCGGCGCTGGCCCTGTGCGGCCCCGGCGGCGTCGGCAAGACGCGGCTGCTGCGAGAGTCCGCCCGCCTGGCCGGCCGCGCCCAGGTGGAGACCGTGAGCGTGATGTGCCAGGAGCTCGACGGGCTGCAGCCGTGGCGCGAGCTGGCCGGCCGGCTCTGGGCCCACCTGCGGCGCGACCCGTCCAGCCCGCCCGAGCCGATCAGCGCGCAAGAACGCGACACCCTCGGCAAGCTCATGTCGGCCGGGGCGCGCGGATCCCCCGCCCGGCCCGGCCACGAACGCGACCCGCGCGAACTGACCTTCCTGCTCACCGCCCTGCTGCGCCGGGCCGCCGGACGCGGCCTGCTCGTGGCCTTCGACAACGCCCACCTGCTCAGCCCGTACGCCGAGGAGCTGCTCCAGCACGTCAGGCGGGGGCTCGGCGCCGTCCCCGTCGGGTTCCTGCTCGCCACCCGGGCCGAGGCCTCGCACTGGAAGGAGGCCATGGACGCCCTCATCGTGGCCCCGCTGACCAAGCGCGAGGTGGCGCAGTGGCTCAGCCGGGTGTGGACGCGCGAGCCGACGCCGGGCGAGGTCGAGCAGGCCGCGCGGGCGACCTCCGGCATGCCGCTGGAGCTGTGCTCCCTCGGCGAGGCCGGCGATCTGCGTCCCGCCCCCGCCGAGCCCCGCTCCCACGCCGGCCCGGCGTTCCACTGGCTGGCGGCTGCCGCGATCACGGCCCTTGGCCTGGACGTCGACACCGCGCTGGTGGCGCGCATGCTCGACCTGGAGCCCGCCGAGGCCGACCGCGCCCAGGCCCTCGCCGCCGCCGGCGGCGCGGTGGAGTGCCGCGACCGGGTGCGCTTCCCCCACGACCGCTCCCGCGAGGCCGTCCTCGGCGAGCTCGACCGCGACCCCGCGCTGGCACGGCGTCTGCACCACCGCGCCTTCGAGGCGCTGACCGATCGCGCGGACACCGGCGGCTGGGCCGATCCGGCGCTTCCCGTGCGCGTCGCCCAGCACGCGCGGGCCGCGGGAGCCGGCCTCCCGCAAGAGCGCGTCGCCGCCGCCTGCCTGGACGCCGCGCGGGCCGAGCAGCGCGGGTTCGGCATAGACAGCGCCGTCGAGTGGGCGCAGTACGGCCTGCGGCTGCGGTGCGACGCCGCCACCCGCGTCGGCCTGCTCATCACGCTCGGCGACGCCCTCAGCGACGGCGGCGACATGGAGGACGCCGGCCGCCGCTACCTGGCGGCGCACCAGGCCGCCGAAGGGCTGCCCACGCTCGCCGCCGCGGCGGCCGTCCGGCTGGCCCGCAGGTGGTCGGCCCCCGGCCAGGTCGACCGGCAGCTCATCCACCTGCTCGGCGACAGCATCGCGGCGCTCGAGCACGACCAGGGCGAGGAGGCCGCGCCGCTGCGCCTGCAGCTCAAGGCCCACCTGGCCAAGAAGCAGACCATGGCGGTCGCCCAGAGCGCCGCCGACCCCCTGCCAGACGGCCCGCCGCCGGGCGTCGAGCTCGCCCGCGCGACCCTGCGAGAGCTGCCCGCGGGCGTCGACCGCCTGGTGCGCTGCGAGGTGCTCAACGAGTGCCGCTGGGCGCTGTACGACCACGCCCACCCCGGCGAGCTGATCGGCATCGCCGCCCAGCTGCGCGAGTCCGGCGTCCAGGCGGGGTCGGCGTACTTCCAGAGCGAGGGCCTGGTCGCGCTGGCCGTCGACCAGCTCAGGCTCGGGCGGCTCGGCGACGCCCTCGGCACGGTGGACGACCATCGCATGCACGTGGCGCGCAACCCCCGCGCGCTCGGCCCGTGGCTGCAGAGCACCCTCGACACGGTCATGGACCTGTGGAACGGCGACTTCCAGCGCGCCGAGGAGCGTCTGATGGGCGAGTCGCTGCGCATGGTCGAAGAGCTGACCGCCGGCCACGCGGCCCCGGGCGAGACGCTGCGCCAGACGTGGATGGGCCAGTACTACTGGCTGCTGCACGAGAGGGGCAGGCTGGAGGAGCTCTTCGCCTCCGGGATGACCCGGCAGATCGAGCAGCACGGCTACTTCCCCGTCTGGCGGGCCGCGCACGTGCTCGCGCTGTGCGAGACCGGCCGGCACGACGAGGCCGCCGACCGGCTCGCCGCGTTCGTCCGCGACACCCGTGGCCTCGCCGCCCTGCCGCCGCACGGGTGGACGGTCGCGACCCTCGCCATGCTCGCCGAGTCGTGCGTCATGATCGCCGAAGAGGCCGCCGGCCAGCACCTGGGCCGCGAGGCCGCGCCGGGCGCCGGTCTGGACGACGCGCCGGGCCTGTGCGTGCCGCTGCTGCGAGAGCGGCTGGCCGCCTACGCCGATGAGATGGTGATGGCCGGCTGGCCCACGGTGCTCGTGGGGCCCGCGGCGCGCTTCCTCGGCCTGCTGGCTATGACGGCCGGGGACGCGCCGGAGGCGCTGCGCCGCTTCGACGAGGCGACCCGCATCGTCTCGGCGGCTCCGCCGCAGATGGCACGGCTCCAGCTCGACCGCGCGAGGGCGCTGCGCCTGCTGGACCCCTCCGACGCGACCGGCGAGGCCACCCGCCTGCTGCACCGCTCGCTGCGCCTGGCCGACCGCCTCGGCATGCCGAGGCTGTCCGCCAGGGCCCGCGCCCTGCTCGCCGCCCCTTGACCCGGGCGTGCCGGCTGACGGCGCACGCCGCCCCGCCGGCCGGGGCGGCGGACGTGTCCCGGCCGTCCGGTGGACCATAATGAGCTCATGGCCGTGGGGTTGCCGGGGCGGTACGACGACATCGCCGAGAGGGTGCCGCGGTCGCTGGGCGACCTGCGGGGGCCCTCGGCCGGCGAGGTGGAGTTGCCGCTGCATCTGTGCTGGTCGGGCATGCGCGTGTTCGACGTAGGTGATCCGGCGCTCCGCCTGGGCATGTACCAGATCGTGATCGCCGAGGGCCTGCTGGCCGACGTGGAGGACCATCTGGACGCGCGCCTGCTCGTCGAGGTCTGGCCGAGGCTCCGCCGTCTGATCAACTCCGCGGCGCGGGCCGAGTGGGAGTCGCGGTTCCCCTCACTGGCCGAGACCGCGAGGGCGCACGCCGCCGAGGTGGCGGCGGAGCTGCGCCGCGCCCGCGAGGCGGTCCGCGCCCGGGCGGTCTCGTGACGGCCGCCGCCGCCCGCCGGGGCGGGGTCCCGGCGGAGGGGCCGTCGCACGCTCAGGAGGCTCACTGATGGACATGCCGCCGTTCCACCGGCGCATCATGGACGCCGCGCTGGAGGTCTGCGACGCGCACGGACTGGTGCTCGCCGGCGGATACGCCATGCGCGCGCACGGGCTGGTGGAGCGGCCCAGCCAAGATCTGGACTTCGCCACCGTCGCCTTCACCCCGCTGGAGGACATCACCGCCGACCTGGCGCGGGCGCTCGAACGCGACGGGCTGGAGGTCGCCCACCAGCGCGACAGCCCCCGGCTGGCCCGGCTGACGGTGAGCGAACCGGTCACCGGGCAGTCCGCCGCCGTGGACCTGATGAAGGAGCCGCTGCAGCGCCCGGCGGTCGACATGGAGTTCTGCTCGGTGGCGAGCATGGACGACGTGGTGGGGATGAAGGTCGGCGCTCTGTGCGGCCGGGCCCTCCCCCGCGACTTCATCGACGTGCTGGCGGTCGCCGACCGGTACGGGCTGCCCGACTTGGAGCGGCTGGGCGCGCTGTTCGAGGACGGGTTCTCGCTGGAGAACCTCGCCTTCAAACTGGAGAGCGGCCTCACCCTCGACGACGCCCTGTTCGCGCAGTACGGCCTGGACGACGATGAGATCGCCCGCGTGAAGGCCTTCGTCCTGGCCTGGTACGAGGACCTGTCGCTGCGCATCGCCGAGGAGACCGCGCTCGACCCCGACCTGTGACCCGCCCACCGCCCGCGGCGCGGCGGCGGGCGGCACCGGCCCGCCGCCAGGGCCCGCGTGGCGCCGCGGGCCGGTCACCCGGCCGGGCCGTCGTGGCGGGAGGCGGGGTGGGCGGCGTAGCCCACGACCGTGAGCGCGACGCAGACGGCGACGAACAGCAGGACCCAGCCGGCCCCGGCGTGCTGGAGGGCCACCGCGCCGAGACACGCGCCGGCGAAGATCGCCAGCACCGAGAGGACCCGGCGCAGAGCACGCGGGTTGGCGCCTCCGGCCAGGCTGGACTCGGCGGCCAGGCCGGTGAGCGTGCGGGTGAGCACGGTGGTCGTCATGTCCGGGACGGCGAGCGCCCGCACGACGGCGTTCTGCAGCCCCATGCCCACGGCGACCATGGCGATCACCACCTGGCGGTGCCCCTCGGCGGACAGGCCGATCAGGGCGGAGGCGCCCGCGCCGAGGCCGATCGCCACCGCCTCGGCCACCAGGGTGAGCACGACGCGCGCGCGGCGGGAGCGGGCGTGGACGTCGATGCGGCCGCCGGCGACCGCTCCGGCGAGGAAGGCGAGCAGGGAGGTGAGCGACCTGGACGCCGAGAAGCCGGGGTCGCCCGCGGTGGCGAACCCGAGGACCACGATGTTCCCGGTCATGTTCGCGGTGAAGACGTGCCCGAGCGCCAGGTAGCTGACCGCGTCGATGCAGCCGCTCAGCAGCGTGAGCACCGCGAGCGCCACGGGCAGCGGGTCGCGCCCTCGAGAAGGACGGCTCATGATCGGCCCCTGTCGTCGAGCGCACCTCTTGATCGCGACGTTAACGCAGGCCGGAGCCCGATCACGCTTCCGGCGCGCGCGCATCCTCAGGTTGGGGGATGAGGACGGGGCGGGGACGGCGAAGGATGGAAGGCGGGCATGTCCGTGCCCGTTCGCACGCATGTCGGAAGGAGCGCGATGATCGGCATCGACATCCCTCTGTGGTCCGCGCGGCTGCGGGCCTGGCGGCGCGGCCGGCTGTGGAACCGGGAGGACCTCGCCGGGCGGATGGCCGGCGCCGCCGACGAGGAGACGCGTGACCGCCTGCCGTCCGGGGAGGCGCTGACCGACATGATCCGCGCGTGGGAGGCCGGCGAGCGGCGGCCCGGCGCGCGGCATTCGGAGCTGCTGTGCCGGCTGTTCTCCGCGCGGGAGGCCGAGCTGTTCGGCCAGGAGAGCGGGGAGCCGGCCGGGACGGCGTTGTGGCACCACCTCACCGGGATCCCGCTGCTGCCCGGCCGGTTCACCGCCGAGGAGGAGGAGCGGACCGGCCGGGCGATAGAGGACCCGCGCCGGGCCGACGAGCGGACCGTGGCCTACCTGTCGGCCGTGATCGAGGCCTGTGACCGCCCCGACCGGCGGCCCGCCGAGCCGGCGGGCGCCCTGTCGGCGGTGTTCGGCGTGCTGCAGGGATTCCGCGGCGAGGCGGGGCGTGGCGTGCGCGACGCTCTGATCGCCCTGTCGTCGCAGGACGCGGAGGCGGTCAGCCGCATGTGGTACGAGGCGGGCGACCTGCGGCGGGCGCTGCTGTGGTCGGATCGGGCGCGCCGCTCGGCCGCACAGGCGCAGGACGAGCGCCTGATGGCCTACGCGCTCGCCGGGCGGGCGGCGCTCACCGGGCCGGGCAGCGATCCTGGCGAGGTGGTGGAGATCGCCGTGGCGGCCCGCGAGCGCCCGGCCCGCGAGCACGCCGTCCCCTCGCCGCGGCTGGACGCGGTCGCCCGCCTGCGGGAGGCGCTGGGCCACGCGATGGCCGGCGAGGAGGATCTGTGCCACCGCCGCCTGGAGGAGTCCGCCGAGCCTCCGGGGGAGGAACCGGAGGAGCGGCCGCGGTTCGGCCCGGACTACTCGCCGTCCCTGCACGACCTGCTGGCCGCCGACTGCCTGCTGGATCTCGGCCATACCGGCGACGCGATCGAGATCCTGGAGCGGGAGCTGCCCTCCGCGGAGCTCAGCCGCGAGACGGCCTACGACCTGGCCCGCCTGGCCCACGCCTACGCCGACGCCCACGAGAGCGAGCGCTGCGCGCAGGCTGCGCGCAGCGCCTTCGACCTCGCCAGGCGGACCGGCGCGGCTCGCGCCATGCGGGAGCTGGTCGTCACGCGGGCAGCGAGGTCCCGAGCTCCAGCGTCGACGGCAGCTCCGCGCGGCTGGTGATGTCCAGTTTGCGGTAGGTGCGCGTCAGGTGCTGCTCGACCGTGCTCACGGTGACGTAGAGCTTGTCGGCGATCTCCCGGTTGGTGTAGCCGGCCGCGGCCAGCACCGCGACCCGCCGCTCGGCGTCGCTGAGCATGGCGGTCACGTCCGCCGTCTCGGCGGCCCCGCCCGGCGCGGGGACGGTGCTCGCGTCCCCGTCGCGGGTGAGCGAGCGGGTCAGCGGGTCGGCGTGGCACTCCTGGGCGACGGCGCGGGCCCGCCCGCCGATCATGCCGGCGCGGCGGTACTCGCCGAGCCCGTGGAAGGCGTCGGTGAGGTCGACCAGCACGCGGGCCAGCTCGTACCGGTCGCCGCCCGACTGCAGCAGGTCTCCGGCCTGGCGCAGCAGCATGGGACGGTGCCGGGGCTCGCTAGTGGCCGCGAGCAGGCGCATGGCGATGCCGTGCACCCGCGGGGCGGCGGTCCCGCACCTTCTGATCTGCTCCTCCACCAGCCGCCGCGCCTGGTCGGGCCGGCCGAGGCGCAGGCACGCCTCGGCGGCCTCCGCCCGCCACGGGATCAGCCACGGGACGTCCAGGTCCCACCGGCCCATCAGCTCGCCGCACCGCTGGAAGTCCCGCAGGGCGAGCTGGGGGTGGTCGGTGGCCAGGCTGTAGCGGCCGCGGGCGTGCAGGTAGTGCAGGCCCCAGCGGGTCTGGAACATGGCCTCGGGCACCGGCTGGTCGAGCAGGTCGTTGACGACGTCGTACTTGCCCATCGCCGTCGAGGCGATCATCAGGCTGGACAGCGGGCCGCCGACGGCGACACCCCAGCCGCTCATCGGGATGATGTCCAGGGCCAGCCGCCCGTGGAACTCGGCGCCGAGCATGTCGCCCTGGCGCAGGGCGATCTCGGCGCGGATCGCCGACAGCCGCGCCTGCCTGCTCGGGGCGTGCCGGGAGGACGCCTCGTCGATGAACAGGTCGCACCAGGGGGCCGCCTTGTCGGGACGGCCGCCGTAGGTGAGCGCGAGCAGGGCGCTCTCCACGGTGTCCATGGACATCTCGTCGAGGCGGGAGCCGCGCAGGATGCGCTCCACCACGGCGACGATCTCCTCGCGGGGCCCGCGGGTGAGCACGGCGGCCAGCGTGATCGACGACTCCAGCCGGCGGTAGGCGGCCACGGACAGGATGGCCGCGCGGGACTGCTCGCCGCTCACCTGCGGGAGGTGCGACAGGAACGGGGTGTAGGAGCAGCGCAGCCAGGGCCGGGTGACCACCAGTTCGGTGACGGTGTCGGCGTCGAGCTTCTCCCCCGACTCGCCCAGGTGCTTGAGCACCTCCTCGGCGTCGGCGAACCGGCCGTGCCACAGCAGGGCCTTGGCCAGCACGACGGCGTCGCTGCCGCGGAGGTTCCCCCGGTGCATCGCGTCGGTCAGCTCGGGGAAGTGCCCGGTCGGCGTGCTGGGGTTGATGCGCCACTCGGCGCGCATCAGGGCGGTGGTGATCCTGATGCGCTGCTGCTCGTCGACGCACATGCGGCACGCCAGGCGCAGGTAGGCGACGGCGGGCCCGACCCGGCCCTCGCGCAGGGCGTGGCGAGCGGCGTCCTCGAGGACGTCGACGGCCCACGTCTCCTCCACCCGGCCGGCGGAGATGATGTGGTCGGCGATCGCCGTGGTGGATCCGCCGCCGTCGTAGGCCAGCACCGCGGCGCGGCGGTGCAGATCGGCCCGCTCGCCGACGTCCAGCTCGGCCAGGACGGCGGCGCGCGCCGACTCGTGGCGGAAACGGCCCATGGAGAGCAGGCCGGCGGCCGACAGCGAGTGCAGTTCGCGGCTGACGTACTCCTGGCCGACGCCGAGCAGACGGTCGAGCGAGTCGGGGTGGCCGAGGACGGCGAGGCCGGAGGCGACCCGGAGCATCTTGGGGTCGGCGCGGTGCAGGCAGGAGACGATCGCCTGCCCGTATCCGTCGCCGGGCACCAGCTCGGCCGGGGGCTGCCCGGTGCTCCTGGCCGAGGTCTGGTAGTCCTCGACCAGGCCGGAGACCAGCAGCGGGTTGCCGCCGCTGAGGCCGTGCCACTCGACGGCGAACCGCTCGGCGGCGTCCTTGCCGGCCTGCTCGGCCACCACGCTCATGACGCCCGCCTGGGACAGCGGGGACAGCTGGATGCGGCGGCAGTGCGGCTGGCGGAGCAGCTCGGTCGGGAACGAGGTCTCGGCGTACCGGCCGTGGGTGGAGTGGCTGAACACCGCGACGATGGAGGCGAACCGCACCCGGCGCGACAGGTAGGCCAGGCAGAGCAGCGAGGCCCGGTCGGCGTGGTGCACGTCGTCCACGACGATCATCAGAGGGTAGCGTTCGGACAGTTCGAGCAGAACGGTGCACAGCGAGTGGACGATCTGGGCGTCCACCTGGTTGAGAGGTTCGCCTCCGGAGGCCGTCGGCATGACCGTGCGGGCGCCCTCCTCGAGGAGTGCCATCGCCCGGTCGCGCTCTTCCATGACCAGCGGGGCGTCGTGGATGAGCTGCCCGAGTACGCCGAGGGGGAGGTCCCTTTCGGCCAGGGAGCCCGTCGCGGTGATCGGCAGTGCGCCCAGCTCGGCGGCCTGCTCGGCGAAGGTGTGCAGCAGGTCGCTCTTGCCGGTCGCGACCGTGCCGCTGACCAGGGCGACCCGGCCCTTACCCATGATGGCGCTGGCGAGGAGTCCCTCTAAGGAGGTCAACGCCTCCTGTCGTTCGATCAGGCTCATGACGAGCCTCCCTTTTCGACGTCTTCACATGTCGCCGCGTGGCGCCTTCCATTTGTCTGCACTTGTCCGAATTCGGTGCTAATTGCCACGCTAGGTTGGGGCGCCTTTCACCTGTTATCGAGCTGCTATCCGCGATGAGACGGCCGCCGCGCGGGCGTCCGAGGTGCGGGAACACCGGCGGGCGCCGCGGCCGCGAGCGACCGCGCGCGCACGGCGGGCGCCTCGTGCGGCGCCGGCGGCTCACCCTCGCCGGGCGCCTCGTGCGCGGGCGGCCTCTCGTACGCCCGGGGCGTCTCGTGCGCGGGCGGCCTCTCGTGCGCGGGCGGCCTCTCGTGCGCGGGCGGCCTCTCGTGCGCGGGCGGCCTCTCGTGCGCGGCGGGCACGGACTCCATGCGCGCCCGCGTCATGGCCGACCGGACGGCCGAGAGGGCGGCCGCGCCCGCCTCGCCGGCGACCCCGGCGCCCCAGATCGACCTGCCGCCGGCCCTGCACTCGGCGTAGACCACCACCTCCTCGCCGGCGCCCCGCCCGTGCGCCGCCTCACGGGCGGTGTGGTGGACGGCCCGCACCTCGACGCCCCAGCGCGCCAGCGCCTCCCTCACCCCCGAGAGGCGGGCCGCCCTCGCGTCCCCGAGGTCGAAGCCCCCGCCGTCGATGTGCAGTTCGGCGACCACCGGGTCGCCGGTGAACACCAGCGGGATGGGCAGGGCGGGGTACTCCAGGTACTCGCGGTCGAACAGGTCCTTGACCCGTTCGGGCGCGACCTCACCGCCCTCGGCGTCGGCGTGCGCCTGCACCACGCGGGCGAAGTCGGCCTGGAGCGGGCGCGGCAGGCTCATGCCGTGCCAGGCGCCCATGATGTAGGCCACCCCGCCCTTGCCCGACTGGCTGTTGAGCCGGACCACCGCCTCGTAGGTGCGGCCGACGTCCCGCGGGTCGATCGGCAGATAGGGCATCTCCCACGGCAGGCGCGGGGCCGGGACGCCCGCCTCGGCGGCGGCGCGCTCCATGGCGTCGAAGCCCTTGTTGATCGCGTCCTGGTGCGAGCCGGAGAACGAGGTGTACACCAGGTCGCCGCCGTAGGGGTGCCGCGGATGGACGGGCAGCCCGTTGCACTCCTCCACGGTGCGGCGCACGGCGTCCAGGTCGGAGAAGTCGATGCCGGGGTCCACGCCCAGAGAGAGCATGTTGAGGCCCAGGGTGACCAGGCAGACGTTGCCGGCCCGCTCGCCGTTGCCGAACAGGCAGCCTTCGACGCGCTGCGCCCCGGCCAGCAGCGCCATCTCGGCGGAGGCGACGCCGGTGCCGCGGTCGTTGTGGGGATGGACCGACAGGCAGACGTGCCGGCGGCGCGACAGGTGGCGGTCGAACCACTCGATCTGGTCGGCGAAGACGTTCGGCATCGAGCGCTCGACGGTCGTGGGGAGGTTCACGATGATCTCCCGCCCCTCGTCCGGCCCCCACTCCTCCATCACGGCCTCGCACACCTCCAGCGAGAACTCGGGCTCGGTGTCGTTGAACAGCTCCGGGGAGTACTGGAAGCCGAGGTCGCAGCCGCTCAGCAGCCTGTCCGCGTACTTCATGACCAGCCGGGTGCCCTGCACCGCCAGATCCTTGCACTCGTCCCGGTCCATCCCGAAGACGACCCGCCGGAACAGCGGCGAGGTGGCGTTGTACAGGTGGACGGTGGCGCGCCGGGCGCCTTCCAGGCTCTCAACCGTGCGCCTGATCAGCTCGTCGCGCGCCTGCACCAGCACCGAGACGCGCACGTCGTCGGGGATGCGGTCGCCTTCGATGAGGGCGCGCACGAAGGTGAAGTCGTCCTGGCTCGCCACCGGGAACCCGACCTCGATCTCCCGGTAGCCCATGCGCACCAGCAGGTCGAACATCGCCATCTTGCGCTCGGGGCCCATCGGGCGGGCGAGCGACTGGTTGCCGTCGCGCAGGTCGGTGGACAGCCAGCGCGGGGCGGAGGTGATGACGTTGCCGGGCCAGCGGCGGCCGGGCAGGTCCACCGGCGCGCTCGGGCGATAGCGGCCCGCCCGTCGCTCCGCCGGGCCGATCGCGGCGAGGCCGCGCGCCGCGGCCTCGGTGGTGTTCGCTGTGGTCACTGTCGGGTTCCCTTCTCCCCTTGCTCCGCCTTGCGCCGCCGCGCGCCGTCCGGGAGGGGGAAGGCCGGACCGGGCACGGCGGGGATGCCGTCGCTCACGCGATCCGGAAATGTGTGGAATACGAATACGGAGACAGCATCACCTGGATCTGATAGGAGTCCGTCTCGTCCTGCATTCGGAATGTCACGATTATTTCTGGATAGGCCGCGCTGACTCCGAGGCCGACGAAGTAGTAGTCGCTGTCGAAGACGATGCGGTAGAGGCCGCGCTCGAGCTTCTTGTCCCGCCACTCGCTGATGCGGCCCTCGCTGTCGGTCTCGGCGTCGGCCAGGTCATGCCATCCTCCGTGGCCGTCGCACTCCAGGCGGGCACGTACGCCGGCGGCCGACCGGCCGTAGACCCCGTCCAACGCCTGCGCGGTAATACTCATGTCCGCACACCTATCTGCCGTGCCCGCCGCAACGGACAGTTTCCGCACCATCGCGATAACACGCCGTCGAACGGCGCTTCCCACTGCGAGCACGCGCGCGAGTCCTGGGCGCCCTGCCACGGACGAGGGTCCCTTACGCGACGCGCGTACGGGCGCGGGACGGACGGACGCCGATGGCGTGGGGCCGGTCCCGGCCTGGGGCAAGAGTGCACAACGGCACTATCGTTCCGCTTTCCGGTTTCTATTCAGGGCCGCCCTCCGCCCATCCCCCGGGGGTGTCCTCGCAGCTCAGACCGCTTTTCGCGGGGCCGGCAAGAAGGTGTGCGGCGGCGGAAAAACCGGCGATACCAGGAAAAAGCAGAAATAAGCGGATTCAGACCCCTGAGCTGCCGAGATGGCGGGTGAGAAGAGAACCGATAAGGACCGGATGGTGGTGATTTCTACGTTGAAGACGTTCCAGCGAACGGCTGCTGGGCACCCGCACCGCGACACCGGAAGAGGTCATGGAAATGAACGCTCAGAGCAGCGGCCACGGCTTTCGGTCTCTCGTCTCCGCGGTCGCCACCGGCGACCCCGAGGCCGGAGCGGCCCTGGGCGCCGCCCGTCGTTCACCGGTGCCCTGCCGGACGCGGCGGCCGGCCTCCGCGCACCGCGCCGCCGGCTCGGGCAACACGCCCTGGGGATGACCGCCTCCGGCGCCCTCGCGTACCACGGCTTCACCAGCGATGAATGAAACGTCCACATCCGGCCACGAGTCCCGCCAGACCTCTTCCGGACGACGCTAAAAATCACCCAGAGCGGGATATTTCACCACATAGATCACCGTACACCCCTGCAAACCGGTAGCACACGCGAATGGACACCGAGAGTGCGAGAAGTATCCGTAGACTCTCTATAGATCCGAACCTCGTATAGTTGTACGATCCAGACATAAGTGACATTGCCTTAAGTAACCGGCTCGCGCCCGACAGTAGAAGCCGAGCAATGGTCCTAAGCTACTAGGCGATGTTCGCTACGAGAGCGGATCTCCTGGCATTACGCGTCCGTGTACCTCTCGCATCGGAGGGTGATCGAACTTCCGGATGGGCTGCGAGTCTTGTTGCGAGGAGATGCAGTGCAATTCGCGATTCTTGGGGCACTTGAGGCGCATGCCGCCGATCGTCGTCTCGATCTCGGCGGCATCCGGCAGCAGATCGTGCTCGCCGTGCTCCTGCTGGACGCCAACCGGGTGGTCACCATCGGCCGGCTCATGGAGGCCATCTACGGCGACGAGCCGCCCACCACCGCCCGCGCCCAGGTCCAGATCTGCATCTCCGCCCTCCGGAGGCTGTTCGCCGCCAACGGCAGCCCCGACATCATCGCCACCCAGTCGCTGGGCTACTCCATCCGCGTCGCCGCCGACCAGATCGACGCCCAGTGCTACGAGAGCCTGGTGCAGCGCGCCCGCCGCGCCCGCGAGGCGCGCAACGTCAACGAGGCGATACGGCACTACCGCGAAGCCCTGGCCCTGTGGCGGGGTCCGGCCCTGGACGGCATCGAGAGCAGGCTCGTGCAGTCGGCGGCCGGCCGGCTGACCGAGAGCCGCATCACCGCCAACGAAGACTGCATCCAGCTGGAGCTCGACCTCGGCCGCCACCACGAGCTGGTGGGCGAGCTGACCGAGCTCACCGAGGAGTACCCCCTGCGCGAACGGCTGCGCGGCCTGCTCATGACCGCGTTGTACCGCTCGGGCCGCCAGGCCGAGGCGTTGCAGGTCTACCGCAACGCCCGCCGCACGATGATCGAAGAGCTCGGCATCGAGCCCAACGAGCGCCTGCAGCAGCTCGAGCACGCGATCCTCACCTCCGACGAGAGCCTGGCCGCCCCGCCGACGCCGCCTCCCGACAAGGTCGAGGTGCCGCCGGCGGCCGGCTCGATGCCCAACGTCCCGGGCATGCTTCCGACCGACATCGCCGACTTCACCGGCCGCGCCAAGCAGATCGAGGAGATCCGCCAGCGCCTGCTGCTCGCCTCGGAGGACCGCTCGCGGTTCGCCGTCCCGATCATCGTGATCGTCGGCAAGCCCGGCGTCGGCAAGACCACCATCGCCGTCCACGCCTCGCACGCCGTCGGCGATCGCTACCCGCACGGGCAGCTGTTCGCCGACCTGCACGGCGGGGCCTCCCGTCCCGCCAGCCCCATGCACGTGCTCGAGCGGTTCCTGCGCGTCCTCGGCGTGCCGGGCGCCGCGATCCCCGACGGCCTCGAAGAGCGGGCCGAGATGTACCGCGCGCTGCTCGCCGACCGCAAGATGCTGATCGTGCTCGACAACGCCGGCAGCGAGAGCCAGGTCCTCCCGCTGCTCCCCGGCAACCCGTCCTCAGCGGTGATCATGACGAGCAGGAGCCGGCTGGCGGGCCTGGCGGGCGCGTACCACGTCGACGTGTCGACCTTCGACTCCGGCCAGTCGGTGAACCTGCTGTCCCGCATCGCCGGCATCGAACGGGTGCAGTCGGAGATCGAGGCCGCCGAGGCCCTGGCCGACCTGTGCGGCCACCTGCCGCTGGCCCTGCGCATCGCGGGCGCGCGCCTGTCGGCCCGCCCGCACTGGAGCATCGAGCAGCTGGTGAGCCGCCTCGCGGACGAGACCCGCCGCCTGGACGAGCTCAAGCACGGCGAGATGGGCATCCGGGCGAGCATCTCGCTGACCTACGACAGCGTAGGCGAGGACGCGCGGCGGCTGTTCCGGCGGCTGACGATCCTGGACTCCCAGATCTTCTCGGCCTGGGTGAGCGCCGCCCTGCTGGACCAGCCGCTCCCCATCGCCCAGGACCTGCTCGACGACCTGGCGGACGCCCAGCTCATCGACATCACCGGCATCGGGTACGGCGTGAACAGCCAGTACCGCTTCCACGACCTGATCCGGGTCTTCGCACGCGAGCGCCTCGCGGCCGAGGAGTCGCCGGCCGAGCGCAACGCGGCGCTCGAACGCGTCCTCGGCGGCCTGCTGTTCCTCGCCGAGGCGGCCCACCGCCGCGAGTACGGCGGCGACTACGTGCAGATCCACAGCCAAGCCCCGCGCTGGCCGCTGCCGGACAAGCTGGTCGGCCAGCTCGTGTCCTCCCCCCTGCAGTGGTACGAGCGCGAGCGTTCGATGCTGGTGTCGGGCATCCGCCAGGCGGCCCAGGCGGGCCTGGTGGAGCTCTGCTGGGACCTGGCGATCAGCTCGGTGACGCTGTTCGAGTCGCGCGTCTACCTCGACGACTGGCGCGAGACCCATCAGGTGGCGCTAGGGGCCGCCCGGCAGGGTAACGACATGTGCGGGCAGGCGGCCATGCTGTACTCGCGCGGCTCGCTCTACATCACCGAGCAGCGGTTCGGCGACGCCCGCTGCGACTTCGAGGCGGCGGTCCAGCTCTTCGAGGAGGTCGGCGACAGCCAGGGGACGGCGCTGGTGATCAGGAACATCGGTTTCCTCGACCGGCTGAGCGGCCGGTTCGCCGACGCCGAGGCGCACTACCGGCGCGCCCTCGACATCTTCCGCGGCAACGGCGACCAGGTGGCCTCGGCGTACGTGCTGCACAACCTGGCCCAGCTCCGGCTGGAGTTCGACGACCTGCCCGGCGCGCAGCGGCTGCTGTCGGAGGCGCTGGAGCTCAGCCGCAGCAGCGGCAGCAGGCGGGTGGAGGCCCAGGTCCTGCACCGCATCGGCCACACCTACCTGCAGTCCGAGCAGCCGGGGCTCGCCGTGGAGGTCTTCGAGGAGGCCCTGACGGCGGTGCGCAACATCGGCGACCCCACCGGCGAGGCGTACGCCCTGCACGGGCTCGGCATCGCGCGGATGCGCCGCGGCGAGCTGACCGAGTGTGAGAACGCTCTCACCCGCGCCCTGATGCTGGCGAGCGCGTCAAGCGAGCACCTCGTCGAGGCGCGGGTGCAGCTCGGGCTGGGCGAGCTGGCCATGGCCCGCGACGACGCCCCCCAGGCGGTCATCCACCTGGAGCAGGCCCTGTCGCTGTTCCGCCAGATGCACATGCCCCTCCAGGAGGCCCGCACCCTGATCAGGATCAGCGAGGCCCAGCAGTCGGCGGGCGACGAGGAGGCCGCGCAGGACTCCCTCAACCAGGCCCTGACGCTGACCGACAAGATGGACGCCCCGGTGGCCGAGCAGATGCGCGGCCAGCTCGCCCAGCGCCTCGGCGACCACGGCTGAGGCCGGGCGGCTGGATGTGCCGTCCCATGACATCGGTTCCTCGCTGTCAGGCTTGGCGGGCGTAGGACGTGAGGCGATCGGCGAGCGCGATGACGAGGTCGCGTAGTTCATCGGGGCGCTCGATGACGAACGGCCGGTCGAGTGAGGCGAGTATCCGAGGCAACCAGTCGAGCTGCTGCGCCCGTAGCTGGACGCGCAGCCAGTGCTCGGCCGCCGGGTCCTTGTCTGCCGTGGGCTCGTGCTCCTCCAGGCTCGCGACGGTGGCGGGGAGGTGCGCGCGGATCTGCTCGACTGTCCCGTGGATCCGCAAGGTCACCTCGTGCCGGTACTCGGCCGTGGCGAATCCTGACAACACGCGCTGTGCCGGATCGGGACCCACGGGCTTTTCGAATGAGCCGGGCAGGGTCCGTGCGTCTGTGATGCGATCGAGCCGGAAGGTTCGGCCCTCGCCGATCTCGGGGTCCGTGCCCGTGACGTACCACCGGCCCGCATGGGCGACGATCCCGTACGCGTGCAGTGTGCGTTCGCTGCGCCGTCCGTCGCGGTCGGTGTAGCGGATCGAGACCGGTCGGCGGTGGCGCACCGCATCGGCGATGGTGAGCAGGAGCCCGGCGTCCGGGTGGTCCAACTCGCCGGGCTGATCCGTGAAGGCGAGAGCTTCCAGGAGTGTGTCGAGCCGGCGGGCGATGTGCTTGGGCAGCACCCGCCGGATCTTCGCTGACGCCGTCTCGTTCGCCGTGCGCTCCGTCGTCGTCAGCCCTGCCCGGCGGCCGACGACCAGGCCGAGCAGCACGGCCAGCGCCTCGTCGTCGCTGAGCATGAGCGGAGGCAAGCGGTACCCGGGAGCCAGCCGGTACCCGCCGTAGCGGCCGCGCACCGACTCCACGGGCACGTCCAGGTCGATCAGCTGGTCCACATACCGCCGCACAGTGCGCCCTTCGACGCCGAGACGGTCGGCGAGCTCGGCCACAGTCCGGGTGCCGCCCGACTGCAGCAGCTCCAGGAGTGTCAGCACGCGGCCGGTGGGTCGTGGCATGTTCGCAGCCTAACGCGAATACAGGACCGATTCTGTCCACTATTTCTCCTAGCCTGCGACGTGCACGCCTCCAGCAACAGCCAAGGAGATTCCCATGGACTTCGTCTCGATCCGCATCATCACCAGCGACGTCGCATGCCTCGTCGAGTTCTACGAGCGGGCTACAGGGATGCAGGCGATACGGGCCACCGAGGACTTCGCCGAACTCAAGACCGCGGGCGCAACCCTCGCGATCGCCGGCACCCGCACCGTCCCGCTGTTCGCCGCGGGCTCTGCCCGCCCGGCGGACAATCACAGCGTGATCATCGAGTTCCTCGTCGACGACGTGGACCGCGTTCACCAGAACCTGACCGGCTTCGTCACCGACTTCGTCAACGAGCCCACCACGATGCCCTGGGGCAACCGGTCGCTGTTGTTCCGCGACCCCGACGGCAACCTCGTCAACTTCTTCACCCCCGTCACCTCGGAGGCCATCGAAAAGTTCGCACGCTGACGCCACGCACAGCCGCTCACGCGGGTGGAACCAACGTGCTGAGACACCACGGCTAGAGCACGCGGTCGTGCCCCTCCGGGGGGCGCAGGCGGTTGAGGCGCAGGGCGAGCTGGATCTCCAGGGCGCGCTCGGGTGACTGCCAGCCGTCGCCGAGCAGCCTGCCCACCCGGTCCAGCCGCTGGGTGACGGTGTTGACGTGGATGTGCAGCCGCTCGGCGGTGCGCGACAGGCTGGAGCCGGTGCCGAAGTAGGTCTCCAGGGTCTGGACCAGCGCGGTCCCGCGCCGCCGGTCGTAGGTCAGGACCGGCCCGATGGCGCCGTCCAGGAATCCGCCGACGTCGCGGTCGCGGCCGATCAGCAGGCCGACGAAGCCGAGCTCGTCACTGCCCGCCCCTTCGCCTTCACGTCCGAGCGCCAGCAGGGCCTCGGCGCAGCGCCGCGCTTCGCGGTAGGCGTCGGCGACGGCGGCCGGGCCGTGGACCGGGCCCGCCGCCCCGGCGGTGACGGGGGTGCCGAGCGAGGCGCCGAGTTCCTTGGCCACCCGCCGGGCCACCGCCGCGGGGTCCACGCCGGGCAGCAACAGGATGGTCTCCTCTCCCCTGGCGGCCACGAGCCCGTGGCGGGAGGCGGCGTCGGAGGCGGCCCAGAACGCCGTTCGCCGGGCCGACACCGGCTCCTCGGCGCGGTGCCGGGCGACGACCAGGATGTGCGGGGCGTCCAGGTCGACGCCGAGCAGCCGCGCCCGGCCGTGCAGGGCGTCGGAGTGGACGGCCCGGCCGGTGAGCAGGTCGTCCAGCAGTTCGCCCCGCACCCGGCCCTCGGCCGCGGCGGCGGTGCGGCGGAACAGCATGAGCAGCGCGGTGACCAGGGCGGCGCGTTCGAGGATCCGCTGGTCGGCGCCCGACACCTCGTCGGGGGTGCGCAGCACGAGCGTGCCGAGGTTCTCGGTCCCGGAGGCGACCGACGCCACCCACAGCTCGCCCCGCTGGACGGTGCGGCCGAGCCTGCGGGAGGCGGCGGCCGCGGCGGCGACCTCGGTCTCCTCCAGGTCGCCCGCCGAGCCGACCGCGGCCAGCCGCCGCCCGTCGGCGTCCAGCACGACGATGGCGCCGCCGAGGATGTCGGTGACCACGGCTGCGACGTCCTCGACCCCGCCGCCGCGCACGACCAGGCCGGTCATGCGGTCGTGGGCCTGGGCGGCGCGCTCGACGGAGGCGCTGTGCGCCTGCAGGAGCCGGTTGGCGGAGCTCAGCTCGCCGAGCGCCGTGCGGGTCTCCTCCAGCAGGCGCGCGTTGTCGAGGGCGACGGCTGCGTGCGCGGCCAGCGAGGCGAGCAGCGTCACCTCTTCCTGGGCGAAGGGGCGGGCGCTGCGGTTGGCGGCGAACAGCACGCCGATGATCTGCGCGCCGAGCCGCATCGGGACGCCGAGGATGGCGACCAGCGCCTCCTCCTTCACGGCGGTGTCGATGTGGGTGCGGTGGCGGAACCGCTCGTCGGAGACGTAGTCGGCGCTGGCGTAGGGGGTGCCGGTCTGGGCCACCAGGCCGCCGAGTCCGGCGCCCATGGGCAGCCGCAGCGCCCGGAACGCGGCCGACACCGACCCGTCGGTGACCCTCATGTAGGTGTCGCCGCGGTCGGCGTCGTGCAGGGTCATGTAGGAGATGTCGGCGTGCAGCAGCCTGCGGGCACGGCGCACGATGGCCTCCAGCACGGCGCCGACGTCGCGCAGCCCCGCCAGGTCGCCGGCCGTCTCGAACAGCGCCGACAGCTCGGCCTCGCGGCGGGCCCGGTGCTCCAGCAGAGCGCGCACGCGCAGCGCGGCGAGCTTGGCCTGGTCCAGTTCGGCGAGCGTCTCGGGGGCGGCGCCGGCGGCGCGCGCCTCGACCAGCGGGGCCTCGAACTCCACCGGCGGAGCCTCGCGGGCGAGCAGGTCGAGAAAGACGGTGCAGCTCATGGGGTTCATTGTCCCCTTGATCATGATAAATCCCCCGATGCGTCAGTCGGCGGCGATGCGGGCGCGGCTCCAGATCGCCCTCAGTGCGCCGTCCAGCCGCCGTCTATGGTCAGGGAGGTCCCGGTGATCATGGATGCCTGCGGCGAGCACAGGTAGGCGACGGCCTCGGCGACCTCCTCCGGCTCGATCAGCCGCCGGATGGCCGCCGGGGCCAGCATGATCCGCTCGACGACCTCCTCGGGCGCCAGGTCGTGCGCCCGCGCCTGGCCGGCGATCTGCTCCTCCACCAGCGGCGTGCGGACGTAGGCGGGGTTCACGCAGTTGGAGGTCACCCCGTGCGGGGCGCCCTCCAGGGCGATCACCTTGGACATGCCCTCCAGGGCGTGCTTGGCGGTGACGTAGGCGACCTTGAACGGCGAGGCGCGCAGCCCGTGCACCGAGGAGATGTTGACCACCCGCCCCCAGTCCCGCTCGTACATGCCGGGCAGGACCCGCCTGAGGAGCCGGAACGGCGCCTCCACCATGATCTTCATCATGGCGGCGAAGATCTCGGGCGGGAAGTCGGGGATCGGCGCGACGTGCTGGAAGCCGGCGTTGTTGACCAGGATGTCCACCGCGCCGCAGTCGAGCGCGTCCACCGCGGCCATGTCGGTCAGGTCGGCGCCCAGCGCCACCCCGCCGATCTCGTTTGCGGCCTCGCGCGCCTCCCGCTCGCGGACGTCCAGTATGAGGACCTCCGCGCCCGCACCCGCCAGCCGCCGGGCGCAGGCCCGCCCGATGCCGCTGGCCCCGCCGGTCACCAGGGCCCGCCGGCCGGTCAGGTCCACCCCGGCCGGCCGCCCGGCGGTCACGCTCGTTGAAACCACAGCGAATGCTCCTAGATCTACGGGGATGCGGGGGCCGCCTCGAACCGAGCCGGCCGCGGTCACACCGGCGAGCCGACGCCCTGCGGCCGGGCGGCGGAGCCGTCCGGCGCGTCTCCGGGCGGCGGGTCCTGCGGCCCGCCGCCCGCGCGGGCGTGCAGCAGGTCGCGGGCCGTGCCCCAGACGCCGCGCCGGAAGACCAGCACGATGACCACGAAGATCGTGCCGGTGACGATGCCGATGCCCTCGAAGCCGGAGGTGACCAGGTAGTCGTTCAGCTCGACCACCAGGGCGGCGCCCAGCACCCCGCCCCATATCGTGCCGATGCCGCCGAGGACGACCATCATCACGGCCTGGCCCGAGGTGGTCCAGTACACGTTCTCCAGCGACGCGAACCCGTGGCCGATGGCGAACAGCCCGCCGGCCAGGCCGGACAGCGCGGCCGACAGCACGAACGCCAGCAGCCGGTAGCGGTCCACCGGGTAGCCGAGCGCCTGCGCACGCGCCGGGTTGTCCCTGATCGAGGCGAGCACCCGGCCGAACGGCGAGCGCACGATGCGCCACACGGCGGCGAAACCGGCCAGCACCAGCGGCAGGCCCGCGTAGTAGAACACGAACGAGTCCGACAGGTCGAGGCCGAACAGCTCGCGCGGCACCCCCTGCAGGCCGTTCTCGCCGCCGGTCAGGTCGCGCCACTGGTTGACCACGAAGTAGACCATCTGCGCGAACGCCAGGGTGACCATCGCGAAGTAGATGCCGCGCAGGCGCACCGACAGGTAGCCGATGGGCAGGGCGAGCACGGCGGCGAACGCCGCGCCGCCGAGCACCGCCACGGGGAAGGGCAGCCCGGTGCGCAGGGCGATGAGGCCCGCGACGTAGGCGGCGCCGCCCCAGAATGCGGCGTGCCCGAACGACAGCAGCCCCGTGAAGCCGAGCAGCAGGTCCAGCGCGGCGGCGAACAGCGCCCAGCAGGCGATGTCCAGCGCGACCGGCGGATAGACCATCCAGGGCAGGGCCAGGGCGAGCAGCAGCCCGGCGGCGAGCAGGAGGGGCCGGGCGGCGAGCCGGGAAAGGATCACGACGGCGACTCCTCGCGTCCGAACAGGCCGGCCGGGCGCCACAGCAGCACGGCCGCCATCAGGATGAACACCAGCGTCTGCGACAGCGCGGGCACGTAGAGGTTGCCCAGTGCCGAGACCAGCCCGATGGCGAACCCCGCCGCCACCGAGCCGAAGATCGAGCCGAGGCCGCCGATGACCACGACCGCGAAGACCGTGATGATCAGGTCGGAGCCCATCAGCGGGTTGACCGCGCGCATCGGCGCGGCGAGCACCCCGGCGAAGCCGGCCAGCGCGACGCCGAAGCCGAACACGGGCGTGACCCAGCGCCCGACGTCGATGCCGAGCGCGCGGGTCAGCTCGGGCCGCTCGGTCGCCGCCCGCACGATCATGCCGACGCGGGTGCGGGTCAGCACCACCCAGACCGCCGCGCAGACCACGAGCGAGACGGCCAGCACGAACACCTGGTAGGCGGGGTAGGTGAACAGCCCGAGGTCGACGGTGCCCGACAGCGCCTCAGGGCGCGGGTAGGGCCGGGACTGCACGCCGTACTCCCGCTTGACCAGGTCCTGCAGGATCAGGGCGAGCCCGAAGGTGAACAGGAAGTTGTACAGGGGGTCCAGCGGGGCGAGCCTGCGGATGAACAGCCGCTCCAGCAGCGTGCCCGCGAGGCCGAGCACGACGGGGACCGTCACCAGCGCGGCCCAGAAGTTCACGCCGAAGGAGTCGAGCACGACGTAGGAACCGAACGCGCCGAGCATGTAGAAGGCACCGTGGGCGAAGTTGACCACGCCCAGCATGCCGAAGATGACGGCGAGGCCCAGCGCGAGCAGGGCGTAGAAGGCGCCTCCCACCAGGCCGTTGAACGCCTGTTGGAGCACGGTGACCTCCAGGGGGACGGTGGCGGGGCGCCGGCCGGGACGGGCCGGCGCGCCCGCCGGGGATCAGAGCTTGCAGGCGGCGCCGGCCGGCTGGAACGCCTGGTCGGCCGGAATGGTGCTGAGGATCTTCTCGTAGTCCCAGGGCTCCTTGACCTCGCTGGACGGCTTGACCTGGGCCAGCGAGACGTCGTGCAGCAGCAGGTGGTCCTCGGCGCGGATGGTCGCGTTCTTGGCGAAGGCGTCCTCGAACTTGTAGCCCTCGAGCTGCTTGACCACCGCGTCGGAGCCGTCGGTGCCGGCCCGCTGCACGGCCTCCAGGTACTGGGTGGCGGCGGAGTAGTTGGCGGCGTTGGGGAAGCTCGGCCGCTTGTTCGCCTTCGCCTGGAACTTGTCGGCCCAGGCGCGGTTCTCCGGCGAGGCGTTCCAGTACCAGGCGTCGGTGAACTTCGTGCCGGCCAGCGCGTCCGGGCCGAGGGAGTGGATGTCGGTGATGAACATCAGCCCGACGGCCAGCCCGATGCCCTTGTCGCGCAGCTTGTACTCGTTGTACTGCTTCACCAGGTTGACCAGGTCACCGCCCGCCTGCATGGTGCCCAGCACCTCCGGCTTGGGGCTCAGCCCCGGGGCCTTCAGCAGGAAGGTGGAGAAGTTGTCGTTCGGGAACGGCGCGGGGTCGCTCTGGACGACCTTCCCGCCCGCGCCCTCGACGGCCGCGGTGAAGTTCTTCTGCATGTCCTGGCCGAACGCGTAGTCCGGGTAGACGATGTACCAGTTCTTCGAGCCGTCCTTGGTCACCGTGTCGCCGGTGCCGTGGGCCAGCATGTAGGTGTTGTAGCCATAGTGGAAGGTGTACTTGTTGCACTGGGCGCCCTCCAGCTCGGTGGTGGCGGCGCCGATGTCCATGAAGATCTTCTTCTTGCTCTTGGCGATGCCCGCCACGGCCAGCGCCGCCGCCGAGGACGGCACGTCCAGGACGACGTCGGCGTGCCGGCGGTCGTAGAGTTCCTGCGCCTTGGAGTTGGCCACCTCCGGCTTGTTCTGGTGGTCGGCCGACACCACCTCGATGTCCTTGGCCACCGCCTTGTCGCCGTACTTGGCCTTGTAGTCCTCGACGGCCATCTCGACGGCGGTGACGCTGCTCTTGCCCGACAGGTCGGCGTAGATCGCCGACTGGTCGTTCAGCACGGCGAGCACGACCTTGCCGTCGCTGATCTTCTCCGCGCTCCCCCCGCTGCCGGGTCCGCCCGCGCAGCCGGCGAGCGTGGCTCCCGCCGCGACCAGGGCGGCGGCTCGGCCCAGAGCTTTCATGTTTTCTCTCCTGTAGGTCATTTCCGGGGCGTTGGAACTCCGGGGGGTGCGGAACCCGGGTGTCACTCCGGGGGACGTGCGGCCGGGGCCGCGCGCGGGAGCGCGGGGGCTCCGGCGCGGCGTCCGGTGTGCGGCCGTGGCCGGGGCGCCGGGCGGCGGGCCCGGGTCAGATGCCGAGGTAGCCGAGCAGCTCGTGCTCACGGGTGCGCATCTCGTCGTTGTCCAGCGACTCGACGACCCGTCCCTCGGCGAGCAGGTAGTGACGGTCGGCCACCGTCAGGGCGAAGTGCACGTTCTGCTCGATCAGCAGCACGGTCGTCCCCTGCCGCCTCACCTCGCGCAGGATGTCGCCGATCTGCTGGACGATCAGCGGCGACAGGCCCTCGGTCGGCTCGTCGCACAGCAGCAGCCGCGCCCCCATGCGCAGCACCCGCGCCAGCGCGAGCATCTGCTGCTCGCCGCCCGACAGCTTGGTGCCGGGGAACGCGCGCCGCTCGGCGAGCCGGGGGAAGGTCTCGTAGACCCGCGACAGCGGCCAGGGGTCGGGGCCGACGCGGGGCGGCAGGGTGAGGTTCTCCTCGACGGTCAGCGTGGAGTACACCCCCCGGTCGTCGGGGACGTAGCCGAGGCCCTGGCGGGCCCGCCGGTGGGCGGGCAGCCGGGTGATCTCCTCGCCTCGGAAGGAGACGCTGCCGGAGCAGCGTCCTTGCAGGCCCATGAGGCAGCGCAGCAGTGTGGTCTTCCCCGCGCCGTTGCGGCCGACGAGCGTGACGATCTCGCCCTCCCCCACCCGCAGGGACACCTCGCGCAGCGCCTGCGCCTCTCCGTACCAGGCCGACAGGCCGTCGACGGCCAGCAGGGAGGTGGTGTCAGTCCTCGGCATGGGGGTCTCCCAGGTAGGCGCTGATGACCCGTGGGTCGTGGCGGATCTCGGCGTAGGGCCCTTCGACGAGCACGCGCCCGCTCTGCAGGACGGTCACCCGGTCGGCCAGGCTGGAGACGACGCTCATGTTGTGCTCGACCATGACGACGGTGCGCCCGGCGCGGACCTTCCTGACCAGTTCCACGGTGCGGTCGATGTCCTCGACGCCCATGCCCGCGGTGGGCTCGTCCAGCAGCAGCACGCGAGGGTCGAGCGCGAGGGCCAGGGCCAGTTCCAGCGCCCGCTTGTGGCCGTAGGCCAGGGTGCCCGCCGGGGTGGCGGCGTGCGCCGTCAGCCCGACCTGGTCGAGCAGTTCGGCCGCGCGGCCGGCGTACCGGCCGAGCAGGCGGTCCGAGCGCCAGAAGCGCCAGGTGATCCCGGTGGCGCCCGCCAGAGCCAGCTCGACGTGCTCGCGCGGGGTCATCTGCGGGAACAGGCTGGTGATCTGGAAGGACCTGGCGACGCCGAGGCGGGCCACCTGTTCTGGACGCCTGCCGGTCAGGTCGCGGTCGCCGAGCATGACGCGGCCCGCGCTGGGCGAAAGGAAGCCGGTCAGCAGGTTGAACAGCGTGGTCTTGCCGGCGCCGTTGGGCCCCACCAGCGCGTGGACGCTGCCCTCGGCGATGTCCAGGTCCACCCCGTCGACGGCGCGGAAGCCCCGGAACTCCTTGGCCAGGCCCTGCGCCCGCAGGACGGGACCGTCCATCTGGCTCTCCTCCTCGTCGTCTCGATCCGGCGTCGCCGCCCTCGTCCCGGCCGTGCGCGGTGTTACCCGCGGATGACCTTGCCGTTAACGGACGAAGTCGTTGTGACGCGGAACACTAAGTGAGCCGGGCAGGCCGTTCCATGTGGGCCGGGCACACAATCCGCGGCGGCCGGGTGGGGCCTGGTCGTGTTTCCCGCAGCTCACAGCGCATGCCACGGGGGCGGGAGCGCGCCTGTGTGGGGCCGCCACGTACGAAGTCCGCCCCCGGGGGCGGCGGGCCCGCCGCCGATGGCGTCCCGCCCGGCCTCGCGCGGCGCGCGCCATGGCGGCGGCGGACATGAGCGGCCGGCCGATTGTGGGTGCGGCGGACGTGGCCGGGCTCACAGCGGATGAGCACCATGGCGGACACCGCTCGGGCGCCGCGTCGCCCGTCACTGTGTGAGGAGCCCCCCATGCGATCCATCGGACGACGTCCGGGCAGGCCGGCGAGCCTGGCCGTGGCGGCCCTGGCCTGCGCGGCGCTGCTCGGGGCCGCGCCCGCCGCCGGCGCCTCCGCGCCCTCGTGCGCGGGCCTGGGCCGGATCAAGGTGCCGGGGGCCGAGAAGCAGATCTCCGCGTGCCTTCCCGACCTGACCACGGCCGCGACGGTGGCCTCGGGCCACTCGGTCGCCGCCGACTTCGCCGGGCTCACCTCGGCCGGCGCGAAGAACCCCTCCGGCGTGCCCGGCGCGCAGATCGACGGCTACTTCCCCGACACCTCGGCCTTCAACACCGCCCACGGGTGGAACCACGACGGCCAGTTCGTGATCCGGCTGCCCGAGCACTGGAACGGCGGGCTGGTCGTCGCCGGGACGCCCGGGGTCAGGCGGCAGTACGCCAACGACTACGCCATCTCCGACTGGGTGCTGGCCCGCGGCTACGCGTACGCGGCGACCGACAAGGGCAACAGCGGCGCGACCTTCTACCAGGACGGCGTCAGGCCCGGCGACGCGCTGGTGGAGTGGAACGAGCGGGTCACCCAGCTCACCCGCGCCGCCAAGGCCGTGGTCGCGCAGCGCTACGGCCGGGCGCCGCGCCGCACCTACGCCGCCGGCATCAGCAACGGCGGCTACCTCGTGCGCTGGCAGCTGGAGAACCACCCCGAGCTGTACAGCGGCGGCCTGGACTGGGAGGGCACCCTGTGGCGCAAGGAGGGCCCGAACCTGCTGCAGTTCCTGCCGCCGGCGCTGCGCGAGTATCCCGGGTACGCCGCGACCGGCGGCGCCGCGGCGCATGACGCGATCATCGCGGCGGGCTTCGCGGCCGGCTCCGAGCCGCTGTGGGACTACCACCACAAGGTGTACTGGGACCTCACCCAGCGGATCTACCGCGAGGAGCTCGACCCGGCCTTCGACGGCGCGGCGGAGGCGGGCACGCCGTTCTGCGCGCCGGGGAGCCCGGCGTGCGACGCCGACTACGACTACGCCTCCCGGCCGAAGGCGGTTCGCGACGCGGTCGGGCGCATCGCGCTGACCGGCCGCATCGGGCGGCCGCTCATCACCTTGCACGGCACGCTGGACACCCTGCTGCCCATCGGCCGGGACTCCGACGTCTACGACGCGCTGATCGCCTCGCGCGGACGCGACCGGCTGCACCGGTACTACCGCATCGAAGGCGGCAACCACGTGGACGGCCTGTACGACGCCCAGCCCGGGCTGCTGCGGCCGATCCTGCCGTGCTTCCGCGAAGCCTTCGCGGCCCTGGAGGCGTGGACGACCCGAGGCGAGGCCCCGCCCGCCGACGCCACCGTCCCGCGCCCGGCGTCCGGCGACCTGGCCAACTCCTGCTCTCTCATCTAGAACTTTAGTGACGCCACGGGATCATGGTGGGGTTCTGCGGGCAATGCGCGTTTCAGTCAACAGGGCGGTCGGCCCGAACCGGCCGCACTCCTGGCTCGCGCGTGCGCAGCCGATCGATGGCCGAAGGCACCGGCGGCACTCCCGGAGCGGCGGCGATCAGCTCGGCGACCTCCGCGGGGCCGTGGACCGAGATACCGACCTCCACGTCATAGCAGCCATGCGCATGGACCGGCTCGTCAAGTGGCGGCACGGATATCCTGTCCGTTCGCGCCCGCTCACGCCGCTCCACCTCCTCCAGAGGACATCGGATCCCCACGAACAGCACCGGAACCCCTCGTACAGAGTGAGGTAGTGATCCAGCATCGGCGGTGTGATCACCGCCTCGGAGATCACGTCATGACCGAGCACTGTGAGATCGCGGAGCATGTGCAGGTAGCCATCGAGCACACGGCGGAAAGCACGCCGCCGTGATCCTGACGCCAGTACCGGCGCAGGTAGTCACCGCGTAACTCGTCCAGCGACAGGTGAAAGAACGGCTCGGCCAGCTCCTCCTGGAGGGCCTCGGCCACGGTCGTCTTCCCAGGGCTGGGGGTCCATTGGGAAAGACGAGCCGCCCGACCCGTTGAGGAGCCGGGCCGAGGAGTCCACCCGGATGAGTTCCCATGGCTCACGGTAGGACGACGGTGTCTCGGCGATCGATCGGGTTGGCAAACGACGCTGCCGCCACCGGCACCGGAACACCCTGGAGCAACAACGACTCCTGCGCGTTTCGGCTGTTCAGGGAAAGCCGCAAAGGGCGGAGCCGAAACCACCGGCCGTCCGCTTCTCCGCGAAGTCGTTGCAAGATCTCAGACGTAGGCCTCGATACGAACATGTGTCCGTCGTACCTTATTCGTGCTAGGTAGAGTAAGGATATGACAGGTCCCATGAGGATCACCGCTCCGACGCTCGACGTCTTGGAGGCATTCCTTCAGGCGCACGTCCGAGGTGTAGAGCTGCATGGATGGGCAATCGCCAAGACGACGAAGCGCTCAGGCCCTACCGTTTACGGAGTGCTCGATCGCCTTGAGGACGCCGGGTGGATCGAAGGCACCTGGGAAGAGCAAGACCAACAGGCGAGCAGACCTCGCCGGCGGCTCTACCGCCTCAGCGGAAGAGGAATCGCCCATGCCCGCGCCCTGGTCGCAGATCGACGTCCCCAGGCGCTCCGCGCCATTCCAGGCCTTGGGTTTCTCCTCGTGGTTTACGTTTCGCTGGTCGGGAGCATCCGATGAGCGGATCCGAGGTCGCCGTTGCCGTTATCTTGGGCTTACTCATCAATGAATGCTGCGACATAGCGCCATGGCTCGCTCGCATGCTGGTGAAGCGGTCTGCTCACCTTCGCTACAATGATCGCTCACGAGCAGAGACACGCGCTGAGGAACTCACCGCTTTCATCAATGACCGCCCCGGAAAACTGTTGAAGCTGGCAACGGCACTGGCGTTCATATTTATCTCCCTGGTCGCCTATGGTGTTCAAGCCATACGCCGCTGGACTTCATCCGCTGTCGACAGGCTGGGGACAGAAGACCAGGCATTCGCGTCTTTACAGCGTTGGACGATCGGCCACCACGGCACCACGCGCTCCTATCGGGACCCCCGTTTCGACCGAGTGATCGTCTGCGTCACCTGCAAGGGAAACGGCAGGGGCGATGAAGATTGGCCCTGTCGGACCTGCCAGGGAAACGGCACCCTCAAGTTCCTCGAGCCTCCAGAGGCCAGCTGAAGCCGCGTTCGAACAACACCCCGACGGCGATCCCCGACCATCCGAAGAGACGAGGTGTGCGGCATCCTGACCCAATGCCGCTCAGACTAATGGATCATGAGGTAAGGGTCAGCTCGGCTAGGTTCGCGAGGCTGACCGCGGCCGGGCCGTCGTGCCGTATGCCAGCGTCGCTGGGCCTCTTGACGCGATAGGAGTTGTGGCGGGCGCGCTTGACCACGCGCGGGTAGTTGCGGTCACGCCGCCTGGGGTTGAGATGCTTGGTGCGGGTGATGTTCTTCTTGAGTGCCTCTATGAGCTGTTCCTTATGGTCAAGGAGGAAAATCCGCAGCGCGCTCGGCGCAGCGCCGGACGATGCGGACGGTACGGGTGAACTTGACCCGGTCGGGGTCGATCTGCGCCGCAGTGGCGGTCTCGCAGATCAGCGCCGACAGCGCGTAATGCGCCAGCAGGTAGCCATACAGTTCCGCCAGGACCAGATCGGGTTTGTTGGAGCCTAGTACCCGGGCCGGCCCGCGTAGATGCGTCTCGATCTGATCATTTCCGGTTTCCTGTTCCCACCTTTGGTGGTAGACCTCGGCCAGGGTGGCCGCTGGCCCGGCCTCATATCCAGGATCGTGGTGATCAGGCAGATCAAGTCGCCGTCCTCGCCGGGGTCACGGTCGCGCACCGCGCCGGCGTCCGGCGACCTGGCCAACTCCTGCTCTCTCGCCTAGCGCTCCACGTCGGCCGCGAGCCGGCGGGACCGCCGAGGCGTCACGGCTTCAGGCGCCGTCAGCGGGCCGGGGTGCGGGGGCGGTTCCACCAGAGGGAGAGGGACAGGGCGGCGATGACGAGGACGGCGCCGCCGGCGGCGAAGGCCGCGGCGGTGTCGACCCGCTGGCGGACGACGGTGAAGCTGCCGGGGAGGGCGTCGAGGGCGTTCTGGAGCTGGTCGGCGTTCTCGGCGCGGTGGTAGGAGCCGCCGGTGGTCTGGGCTATCCGCTTGAGCCCGGGCTCGTCGATGGTGCGGGGGTTGCGGCCTCTGTCGAATCCGCCGCGACCGAAGCCGCCGGGGCCGCCGAGGCCTCCCGAGCCGCCGAAGCCCTCGAACTGCGCGTTGTCGCAGACCATCGGGGCCGGGTTGGTGGTGCCGAAGCCGATGGTGAAGACACGGACGCGGCGCAGGGCCGCCTCCTGCGCGGCGGTCTGCGGTTCGACGCCCTGGGTGTTGGCGCCGTCGGTGAGCACGACGATCGCGGCGCCGGCGTAGCCCGCCCCGCCGCCGTCGCCGGGGTCGGCCCCGGTGGGGGCGACCGACGGGTCGACCTCCGCGATCGCGTCGATCGAGGTGAGCATCGCCTGGCCGATCGCGGTGCCGCGCGACACGGTGAGGCCCTCCAGCGCCTCGATCAGCGACGTGGTGTCGTCGGTGGGAGGGACGAGCAGGCCCGCGGTGCCCGCGAAGGTGACCAGGCCGATGCGCGGCCCGCCCCGCTGCGACTCGATGAACTCCGCCGCGGCCTTCCTCGCGGCGGTGAGGCGATTGGGGTCGACGTCGGTGGAGCACATGGAGCCGGAGGTGTCGAGCGCGAGCAGGATCGTCGCCGACGTCCTCGGCACCGGCACCGACGCCTGGGGCCGCGCGGCGCCGACGGCGAGCAGCGCGAGCCCGGCGACGAACAGCGCCGCGGGGATCTTCCGCGTCCAGCGCGTACGGCCGGGCAGGGCGCTCCGCACGAGCGCGATCGAGGTGACGCGCACGGCGGCCCGCCTGCGGCGGCGCCGCGCCCACTCGCGGATGGCGAAGATCAGCGGGATGACCAGGACCGACAGCAGCGCCCACGGCCATGAGAACGACATTCAGATCACCCGTCCTGACCGGAGCACGGTGAGCGCCGCCCCCGCGGTGAGCAGCGCGAGGGCGAGCCCGATCAGCCCGCCGGCGAGGGGCAGCGGCTCGTCGGAGACGGTGAGCCGCAGATCGACGGTGCCGGCGATCCCGTCGAGCCGCGCGGCGTCGGAGGCGGGGTGGTAGGCGCCGCCGGTGGTCTGCGCGATCAAGGTGAGGGCGTCCTCCTCGAGCGAGGTCTGCAAGTGGTAGCCGTCGACCTTCACCGTCGTCCCCGCCTCGGTGCCGACCCCGACGGTGTGGATGTGGACGCCCGCCCGCTGGGCCACGGCGGCGGCCTGTTCGACGTCCCCGCCCTGGTTCTGGCCGTCGGAGAACATCACGATCGTCGCCGACGGCCAGTAGCCGATGTCGGGCGCGGCTCCGTCGCGGCCGAGGGCCACCGGCTTGCCGGTGATCGCCGACAGCGAGCCCATGACGGCCGTCCCGAGCGAGGTGCCCCCGGTGATCTTCAGCCGGTCGACGGCCGCGAGCGCGATGGAGTGGTCGGCGTCGGGCCGTGCGGTGGTGAGCGCGCCCCGCTCGAACGCGACGACTCCGATGTCGACGCTGTCGGGCTGCGCCGCCACGAACGCGCGTGCCGCCCGCTGCGCGGCCCCCAGCCGGGTGGGCGCGACGTCGTCGGCGCCCATGCTGTTGGAGACGTCGATGGCAAGGATGACGGTGCCCGCGGTCCGCGGGACCGGCACCATGGCCGCCGGTCCGGCGGCGGCGATCGCGAGCGCCCCGACGCCGGCGATCGTCAGGCCGGTGCCGAGATGCGCCCGGCGGCCGCCCGGCACGGCGACACCGGCTTCGGCGAGCGCGGCCGTGCGCCGGCGCGCCGACACGACGGCCGCGAGGGCCAGCGCCGCCGTGACGAGCAGTCCGACGGCCAGCAGCAGCGGGGAGGACAGGGTCACAAGTCCTCCCTCGCCGGGCTCGTGACCAGGGCGCCGTGTCCGGTGACGAGCCCGGTCACGGCGACCGGTCCCTGGTTCGGGCGACGACCTCGACGAGCGCCTCGACCAGGTCGCGGTCGGTGTCGACGCGGTGGACGGGCACCCCGGCCCGGCGCATGCCCGCCGCGAGCCGGGCCTCGCGGTCGTCGACGGCGGCGCGGAAGCGGACCCGGAGCAGCGGGTCGGCGGAGTCGACGACGAGCTGCTCGCCGGTCTCGGCGTCCTCGACCACGATCAGCCCGGCCTCGGGCAGCACGTCGTCGGCGGTGTCCACGATCCGCAGGGCGACGACCTCGTGCCGCCGCGCCAGGCGCTGGAGCGAGCGTTCCCAGTCGCCGTCGCCGATGAAGTCCGACAGCACGACGATGAGGGCGCGGCGGCGCGCGAGCCGGCCGGCCGCGTCGAGCATCTCCGCCAGGTCGGTGGTGGCGCCGCCGCCCGCCTCGGAGGTGCGTTCCAGCTCGGCGCCGATCCGCAGCGCGTGCCGCCGGGAGGTGCCGGGCGGCACGACGCGCAGCATCCCGGTGTCGAACAGCAGGGCGCCGACGCGGTTGCCGCCCCGGCCGAACATCCGGGCGAGGACGAGCGCGAGCTCGGCGAGCACGTCGTGCTTGCCGCGGCCCGGCCGGCCGGCCGCCATCGACGCCGACCGGTCGAGCACGAGCCACACCGTCAGCTCGCGGTCCTCGGTGAACACGCGCAGGTGCGGCTCGTCCAGCCGTGCGGTCACGTTCCAGTCGATGTGCCGGGCGTCGTCGCCGCCGGAGTAGGCGCGCAACCCGGTGAAGTCGATCCCGGAGCCGCGGTGCGCGGTGTGGTGGGCGCCCTGGAGCCGGCCGTCGAGCCTGCGGACGACCTTCCACTCCAGGCGGAGCAGGAGCCTGTCGGGTGCGGTGGCCATGGCTCAGCGGTTCTGCAGGACGACGTCGGGCGCCCGGACGGCCCCGAGCACCCTGGTGATGATCGTGTCGGCGTCGACGTCGTCCGCGAGGGCCTCGTAGGACAGCACGAGGCGGTGGCGCAGCACGTCGAGCGCGAGTTCGGACAGGTCGTGCGGCAGGACGTAGTCCCGGCCGCGCAGGAAAGCCAGCGCCCGGGCGCCGGTGACGAGCGCGATGGACGCCCGCGGGCTCGCCCCGTAGGTGACGTACCGTTCCAGCTCGCCGAGCCCGGCCGTCGCCGGCGATCGCGTCACCGAGACCAGCCGTACCGCGTAGCCGACGATCGCCGGATCGACGTACACCTCCTGTGCGCGGGCCCGCATCGCGATCAGGTCCTCGGCCGTCACCTTCTGCTGTGGCGGCTCGGGCGGGCGCAGCGCCCGTCCGACGATCGCCTGCTCTTCGGCCTGCGTCGGATAGTCGACGACCACCTTCATCATGAAGCGGTCGACCTGGGCCTCCGGCAGCGGGTAGGTGCCCTCCGACTCGATCGGGTTCTCCGTCGCCATCACCAGGAACGGCTCGGGCACCCGGAACGTCTCACGGCCGATCGTCACCTGATGCTCCTGCATCACTTCCAGCAGGGCGCTCTGCACCTTGGCGGGGGCGCGGTTGATCTCGTCGGCCAGCAGCAGGTTCGCGAACACCGGGCCGAGCTCGGTCCGGAACTCCCCGGAGTGCTGGTGGTAGACCCGCGTGCCCACGAGGTCGGCGGGCACCAGGTCGGGGGTGAACTGGACGCGCTGGAAGCTCCCGGCGATCGCGGCGGCCAGCGACCTCACCGCGAGCGTCTTGGCCAGGCCCGGCACGCCTTCGACGAGAAGGTGACCGTCGGCGATCAGAGCGACGGCCATGCGCTCCAGCAGGACGTCCTGCCCGACGATCGTGCGTTTGACCTCGAACAGCACCTGTTCGAGCGGATGGGCCGGCCCGGGGGACGTGGTCGAGGTCATCGTGTTCCTTCTCGTGGCGCTTCGGTCAGATCTGGGGCCCGTCACCCGGCGGGCCGTCTCCCTCGTTTCCCAGGGCCGCGCCGATCGGCACCGCGAACGCGATGCCGGCGAACGCCTCGTCGCCTCCGGGGTCGGCGATCGAGACGACGATCCCGATGACCAGGCCGCGAGCGTCCAGGAGGGGACCGCCGGAGCTGCCCGGGTTGACGGAGGCGTCGAACTGGATGAGCCCGCTCAGGTCGCCCTTCTCGATGGTCCGGTTCAGGCCCGCCACGACGCCGGAGGAGACGCTGTAGGTCAGGCCCAGCGGGTTGCCGATCGCCACGACGGGCGCGCCGACGGCCGCGGCGCCGCCGAGCGCCGCCGGGACGACGATCTCCGGAAGCCCCGCGGGCTTGAGGGTCGCGACGTCGAGCCGGGGATTCGACGACCCGACGACGGCCTTCGCCCTGGTGCCGTCGGCGAACGTGACGGTGACGTCCTCGGCGTCCTCGACGACGTGGTGCGCCGTCAGGATCGTCCCGTCCTCGGTCGCGATCACCCCGGTTCCGAGCGACCGCCCGGCCCGGATCACCACCACCGACGGCCCGACCCTCTTGAAGACCTCGGCCACCGTGAGCGCCGCGCTCGGCGTCGGGCTCGGCCGGGGCACGGCCCCTTCGCCCTTGCCGCCACCGCCGCCCAGCCAGTACGCCAGCACCGCCACGACGACGAGCGCGCCGCCCCCGGCGAGAAACCGCCGAGCTCTCCCGGCCGCGGCTTTCTGAGCCGTGGCCGCACCGGCCTCCTGCGGCACGCGCTCCATCGCCCCATACTCATAAAATTCAGCCCAAAGTGCTACAACGTCCGCCTAAGAAGTCCATGAGAACCGGTCCCCGCGGCCCGGCGCGCGCAGCACGGAGACGAACGACGGCGGCGCCCGCCGCTCCATCCGAGGCGGCGCGATGTCAGGCGCGACGTCGATGAACAAGGCGGCGCGATGTCAGCCGCGGCGTCGATGGACGAGGCGGCGCAGCTGGGTGATGCGGGCGGTCCCGACCACCAGCGTGAGCAGGATCCCGCCGACCATGGCGATCAACAGCGCCATCGCGAGCGGCAGCGTGCCGTGCAGCGCGAAGAACGAGATCTCCACGTCGCCGGTGTTCTGCAGCATGAACACCATCAGCGCCACGAACACGCCCGCGGCCGTCCAGATGCCCGCCCACACCGTGCCCGTCCTGGTGCGGGGCACCGTCCCGGCCTTGGCCGGAGGCTGCGCGCCGCCCTGGGGGAGCGGGGCGTCGTGCTGGGGAGGCGGGGCGTCGCCCTGGGGAGGCGGGGCCGCGGCGGCCTCGGCCGTGTCCAGGCCGGTGGGCGTGGCGGGAGGTTGACGAACGGACATGGGGGTTCTCCCTTCGTTGGGCCGGCGACGCCGATCAGTTGCGCGTCCGGAAAAGACAGCTCTGCGCGTTCAGGCCGAGGTGGGGCGCGTCGTGCCAGCCGGTGACCTCGAGAAGGCGCCGCACGCGCGTGGAGGCGGAGCACAACTCAAGGACGTGGTCGCCCTCCATCCGCCCGGCGGCCATGACGATGGCGCGCAGGCCGCCCACATCGATGAACGCCAGGCCCGTGAGATCGACGAAGACGCTGCCACCGCCCGCCATCGAGGCCAGGGCCTCGCTCAGGACGGGTGTGCTGGTGTGATCGAGGTCCCCCGCGATCCGCAGGCCCCGCGGGGCAAGACACCGAGTGATGCGCAGGCGTTCGCCGGAGCCGGTGACGGCGCCCGTGGCGGGCTCGTCATCGGTGTCGTGCGGTGTGCCGGCCGTGTCGTCGGTATTCACGCCGGCTCCTTCCGCCACGGTGAGAAAGACACTCACTCCTTTGCCCCGAAGGGCGGCCTGCCGGGCCGGCGCTCTGACCCGCGAAAGAGGCGTTCCTCCGCCTGCGCCGACCGGGCGAAAGCCATGATCGCTTCCGTGATGGGCCGCCATGATGACCTCCAATATCCCGAGACACGTCAGCGCAGGGTGCTGCGAGCGGTCACGTGTCCCGGGCATTCGGCACCGCGCCCGATCGGCGCGGAGCCGGACAGGTCAAGTCAACGGCAACCACCGGCGATCGGATACGGGCGTTGCCAGCAAAGCTCATCGCCTCCGCAGATCACCGGTTCACTCATTCGCCGCGGGAATTCGCCCGCCTGCCGGGAGAAGAGGCGGTTCGACGGGATCGGCCGCTTTCGCCATCAGAGATAAGGCTTACTCGGATCGCTCGTTTCCGCCTGACCGCCGTTCCTGTTGACTGAAGGCAGGTCAACCGCGCATCTCGCGTCGTCGTCACCGTTAGGGGGTCGTGATGACCCTGCACGTGAAAGGCATGAAGATCGGCGCGCACGGTGGCCTGAACGGCCAGGCGCCGCGCTGCGACCACGCCGGCGGCCCCATGGCCGCCGTGCTCGGCGCTCCGGAGTGCGCGCCCTGCCTGGCCCTCGGGCTGACCTGGACTCGTCTGCTGGTGTGCGTGACGTGCGGGTGGGTCGCCTGCTCCGATGACTCGCCCGGCGGTCACGCCAAGGCGCACTACCAGGAGACCGACCATCCGGTGGTCGCCTCGCTGGATCCGGACACGACCTGGCGATGGTGCTACGCGCACGATCGCGCCCTTGACAGCTAGAGGAACGAGGCTCATGACCATCTCCGAGAGACCGGTGAAACGCCGGGAGGACTACGACGGCCTGGCGCCGTTCCCCGGGGCCGAAGAGCAGGCTCCGGCCGGGGGAGCCCAGATCTGGCTGACCGCCGCGATCGTGGTCGCGCCGTTCGTCGCGCTGGGAGCCGGCATCTGGCTGGCCTGGGGGCGCGGAGTCGTGCTCACCGATCTGCTGCTGGCCGTGGGGCTCTACGTGGTGACCGGGCTCGGGGTGACCGTCGGATTCCACCGGCTGCTCACTCACGGGTCGTTCACCGCCCGCCCCTGGCTTCGGGCCGCCCTGGCGGTCGCGGGGTCGATGAGCTTCCAGGGGAACGTCATCGACTGGGTGGCGGTCCACCGCCGCCACCACGCCTTCACCGACCGCCCGGGCGACCCCCACTCCCCCTACCGGTACGGCACCGGCCTGGTCGGGCAGCTCCGCGGCCTCCTCCACGCCCATCTGGGCTGGATGTTCACCGACGCCCCGACGCCGGCGGCCCGCTACGCGCCCGACCTGCTCGCCGACCCGGCGATGAGGAAGATCGCACGCGCCTTCCCCGTGTTGTGCGCCGTGTCGCTCGTGTTGCCGTTCCTGGCCGGCTGGGCGATCAGCGGCGGCCTGTACGGCGGGCTGACCGCCTTCCTGTGGGCAGGGCTGGTCCGCGTCGCGCTGTTGCAGCACGTCACCTGGAGCGTCAACTCCCTGTGCCACGTGGTCGGCAGCAGGCCGTTCGCCACGCGCCGCCACGACCGCTCGACGAACCTGTGGCCCCTCGCGGTGCTGTCGTTCGGGGAGAGCTGGCACAACGGGCACCACAGCGAACCCACCTGCGCCGTGCACGGCCTGGACCCGCACCAGATCGACCCGGCCGCGGGACTGATCCGTATCTTCGAGCGCCTGGGCTGGGCCACCGACGTGCGCTGGCCCGACCGCGACCGCGTCGAACACCGCCGCCGCGCCGGCGCCCACGACGAGGCCACCGCACCCACCGGACACTGACCTGCGGGGGCGTGTCGCCGGCGGCGTGGACGGTCACCTCCGCGGTGACCGTCCACGACACTGTTCCATAAGTGGTTCCTTCCCTGACGGCTCGCCCGCCACCGCGAGGGCCTAGGGTGAAAGCAGGACGGCACGCATCGGCGCCGCCCTGTGGGAGGGGTGGCGGCATGGAGTTACGCCAGCTCCGCTACTTCGTGACGCTGGCCGAAGAGCTGCATTTCGGACGGGCCGCGCTGCGCGAGCACATCGTGCAGTCCGCGCTGAGCCAGCAGGTGCAACGTCTCGAGCGCGAACTCGGGGTCCGGCTGCTGAACCGCAGCACCCACCATGTCGAACTCACGCCGGCCGGCGCCGCCTTCCTCGTCGAGGCCCGGCAGATCCTCGACCACGTCGGCCGGGCCGCTCACGTCGCCCGCAACGCCGCCGGGTCGCCGCCCACGCTCAGAGCGGGCATCGTCGACGCGGGCTATGACTCGATGCCGCAGATCCTGCGAGCCGTACAGCAGGGCCATCCCGAGCTGACCATCCACCAGGTCGAGGCGAGCATCCCCGAGCAGTACCGGCAGCTGGCCGACGGGCGCCTGGAGATCGGGATCGGCCTGGCCTACCAGCCCCCGCCCGGGGTGACCTCCGAGCTCATCCGGCTCGACCCGCTGGGCGTGCTGGTCCCCTGCACCCACCGCTTCGCCGAGCTGGACGGCGTGCCCGTCGGCTCCCTCGCCGATGTGCCTCTCCTGCTCGGCGAGGAGAGCCAGACCCCGGAGTCCAACCAGTTCATCGGTGAACTGTGCCGTTCGGCCGGATTCGAGCCCACGGTCTACGAGGGAACCGTCGAGAGCAACCTCGCCGCCGCCGACCTGGTCCTCCAGAGTCGCTGCGTGCTCTGCATCCCTTCCTCCTCGCGCACGTCCAACCTGCCGGACACCGTCTGGCGGCCGCTGGTCGAGCCGGTGTCCCACTACCCGTGGTCGCTCCTGTGGCGCTCGGGGGACCGGTCTCCCTACGTCGCCGCCGTCGTCGACACCGCCCGGCAGCTCGCCCGCCGGCTCGGCTGGCTGGAGCCCGCCGGTCCGGCCACCGACCACGAGGCGCCGGCCGCCGCCCGCGGCGGCATCCCCACCTGAGGCGAGCGGCAGGGAGCATACGCCTCGAAGCCGACCTCGCCCGGCGATCGGTTGGAATGCCAGATGATCCCGCGTGGCGCGCCGCGCGCCCTGACGCGCCGTCCGCCCCGAGACTCTCCGTGGCTGATTCATCACCCACGGTTTACGGTCTCTTAGGGAGCACATCGGATGACATTCATCGACCGCCGCGGTTTCGCGCGGCTGGCCGGGCTCGGCGCCGTCGGATCCTTCGTCGGCGCGGCCCCCGCCGCGCCCGCCTCGGCCGCCGCCCCCGCCCTCCCAGCGGCGCCGGCCCGGGGCGCGAGCGCGCCGAGCTGGAACACCTGCCTGGAGGTGGCCCGCGATCTGCTGCTCGTCGGCGAGGACGGCGCGGACCTCAAGCTGAGGTACCTGCGGGTGCTCATCGACAACGGCCTGCCCAAGGCCCGCTCGCCCAAGAAGGTGCTGATCGTCGGGGCGGGCATCTCCGGCCTGGTGGCGGCCACGCTGCTGAAGCGGGCCGGCCACCAGGTCACGGTCATCGAGGCCAACGGCAACCGCGTCGGCGGCCGCATCAAGACCTTCCAGACCGGCTTCGCCGACCCGGCCCAGTACGCCGAGGCCGGGGCCATGCGCATCCCCGACTTCCATCCGCTCACGCTCGCGCTGATCGACAAGCTGGGCATCCCGCGCCGCCCCTTTTACAACGTCGACGTCCGCCCCGGCGCCGCCCCGAGCGGCCCGGTGCCGCCGGTCGTCTACACCTCGCGCGGCGGCCGGGTGTGGCGGTCCGGCCCCGACAGGGGCGAGTTCACCCCGCCCAAGCGGCTGAACCACACCTGGATCCGGGTCAACGGCATCATCCAGCGCCGTGACGAGTACGCCGCCGACCCCCGCAGGATCAACGCGTCGTTCGGCCTGAAGGACCGCAGGACCACCGCCCAGATCCTCGACGAGGCGCTCGACCCGGTGCGCGACCGCTTCTCGGTGGTCCGCGGCGGCACGCGGGCCGACAAGCCGCTGCCGGAGCTGATCAAGGGCTGGGCGCGGGTGCTGCACGAGTTCGACGGCTACTCCATGCACCGCTTCCTGACCGAGCACGCCCGGCTGAGCGACGCGGCGGTCGACGCCATCGGCACCGTGGAGAACCTCACCTCGCGGCTGCCGCTGGCGTTCATGCACACCTTCCTGACCAGGAGCCTGGTCAACCCGGCCGCCACCTACTGGGAGATGGAGGGCGGCAGCCGCCTGCTGCCGTACCGGCTGGAGGCGGGGCTGCGAAAGGAGATCCGCATGGACCGGCGGGCCGTGCGGATCTCGACCTCCGGCGGCGGCGTGCGCGTCGAGACGGTCACCGAGAAGGGCAGTGACGAGTCCTCCTCCGCGCCGCAGGCCAGGGCCGAGACCTTCCACGGCGACGTGGCGATCATCACGATCCCCTTCCCGGCGCTGCGCCACGTCGAGATCGCCCCGGCGCTGTCCTACGCCAAGCGCCGGGCGGTGATCGAGCTGCACTACGACTCGGCGACCAAGGTGCTGCTGGAGTTCCGCAGGCGCTGGTGGGAGTTCGACGAGGACGACTGGAAGCGCGAGCTCGGGCCGCGCTACCGTCCGGGCCGGGCGACCCATGTGACCGGCGGGGGCTCGGTGGCCGACAACGCCAACCGGTTCACCTACTACCCCTCCCACCGGGTGCGGGGCAGCGAGGGCGGCGTGGTGCTGGCCAGCTACGTGTGGGCCGACGACGCCTCCCGGTGGGACTCGATGGACGACAAGGAGCGCTACGGGTACGCGCTGCGCGGCCTGCAGGAGGTGCACGGCGAGCGCGTCGCCGAGTTCTACACCGGGCACGGCCAGACCCAGAGCTGGCTGCGCAACCGTTACGCGTTCGGCGAGGCGGCCGTCTTCCTGCCCGGGCAGATGACCGAGATCCACCCGGCGATCGCCCGGCCCGAGGGGCCGCTGCACTTCGCCGGCGAGCACACCTCGCTCAAGCACGCTTGGATCGAGGGCTCCCTCGAGTCGGCCGTCCGAGCCGCGCTGGAGGTCAACGCCTGACGCGGGCCGCCGGCGGCCCCGGCCGGCGCCGACCCCTCACGCGCGCCGACGGGCCGCCGGCGGCCCGGTCCGCTTTTCCCTGACACAAAGGGGATGCCCCTTGTTCCGGCCGGGAGGCAAAGGAGTCGCAATGAAATGGAGCGGTAAAAGTAAGCGCGACGTCGCAAATCTCCAGGGATCGGCAAACCGGCCCCAAAACGCCAAGAAAGAGCTTGAAAGCCACCAATATGGTGGATAACTTGAGTGTTTCCAGATAACGGACGCGTAATGTCCGCGATGGACCATCGCGGACGCGGCCGTCGCCGGGAGAAGGAGCGGAGTTCCGGCCGGAGCCCGCTCCAGGCGGTGTACACCCGCCCTCCGGCTCGACCGGCCCACGCGACCTCCACCGCCGACTTGAGAAACACGTGACGAGCCATGTTGATGGAAAGCGCTATCCCGACCGGGCGAACCCGCAGGCGGCACGCGGCCGGAAGTCTCATGGAGAAGACGATGACAGTGCCACCCGGCCGATCGCGACGGCGAACCGCGTCGCGCCTGCCCGTACGCGTCCGACTACGCCCGCAATCCATCCGCGGCCGGGTCACGGCCCTGGTCACCCTGCTCGCCACGCTTCTCCTCATCCCTTCGGGAGTACTGGCCGGTCTGGTTGCACATCAGTCCGTGGACGGCGACGGGTGGCCAGCGGCGCGGCAGGAGGCGAGCATCGCGGCCACCGCCGACCGCCTCGGGCGGCTCGGCAAGACTTTCGCGTCGCAGGTGCCGGGCGTCACGCTGGTCCAGGTGGTCGACGCCGACCACCACGTGATCGCCGCCTCCCCCATGGCACGCGGGCTGCCGCCCCTGACCGAGACCTGGCCGTCGCCACGGGAGCCGCAACTGGACGTGCGCACCTGTGCGCAGCCGCGCGTCGGCTGCGTCAACCTCTCCGCACAGCGGGTCTCGGCCGCGCCGGACTCCGACGTCGTCTACGCGGGCAGTCCCGCCCCTACGGGCAGCATCACCGACGCGATCGACTCGATCTTCGTCATCCAGGGCCTCGTGCTGATCCTGCTCGCCGTCACGATGACCTGGAAGGTCACCGGCCGCACGCTGCGACCGGTGGAGGCCATCCGGGCCGAGCTTGCCGCGATCAACGTCAACGACCTGAGCACCCGCGTGCCCGAACCCGCCGGCAACGACGAGATCGCCCGGCTGGCGCACACCATCAACGGCACGTTGTCACGGCTGCAGAACGCCAAGGACCAGATGGTGCGGGCGCTGGACCACCAGCGGCGATTCACCGCCGACGCCTCGCACGAGCTGCGCACCCCGGTCGCGGGCCTGCGCGCCCAGCTGGAGGAGGCGCAGCTGCACCCGGACGACACCGACCTCGCGGATCTGCTGCGCCATTCGCTGCGGGACGTCGACCGGCTGCAGGCCATCATCTGCGACCTGCTGCTGCTCGAACGGCTCGGTGAGGGCTCCTCCCGACCGCGCACCCGCCTCGACCTCGCCGAGGTCGTGCGCGCGGAGGTCTCCCGGCGCTCGGACCCGCTTCATGTGCGCCTGGAGCTGGCCCCGGATGTGACGGTCGAGGCCGTGCGCACCCACATCGGCCGCGTGCTCGGCAACCTGATGGACAACGCGTCGCGGCACGCCAGGAAGTCGGTGACCGTGACGGTCCGCCGGGCGGGCGACTCGGCCGAGCTGATCGTCGACGACGACGGCGACGGCATAGCGGCGCCGGAGCGTGAGCGGATCTTCCAGCGGTTCACTCGGCTGGACGCGGCGCGCAGCCGGGACAAAGGCGGCACGGGCCTCGGCCTGGCCATCGCCCGCGACCTCGTCCAGACCCACGACGGCACCATCACGGCGGAGGTGTCCCCCGACGGCGGCGCCCGCTTCGTCGTCCGCCTTCCGCCGGCCAGGGACGACCCCTCGCAGCCGCACGCCGAGGGCTGAGGGGTACGTGCTTGACCTCCGCGTGACATGAACGCGCTAGCTTTTTGTCTGATTTGCACCTTTTTGGGGCTTTTGCTATGTTTGAAGTCGCCCTAGCGGAGCATCCGCGGGTCACACGGGCGGACATGCCGCCCGTTCCCGGCCGTCGCACACCTACGGCGGACCGCCGTACCTCTACGGCGCCCCTTCCGGAGCATCCGCTCGATCCGGCGCAACCCCCCGCCGCCCTTAGTGGTCACCTCCCGGTGACCGCCGCGAGGAGGAGTCGCGTCTCATGAGAATGTCCTTCCCCCGGCGCCGCCTGCACCCTGGCGCGTGGCCCTGGCGTCCCCGTTCGATCCGCGGGCAGGTCACCGCCCTGGTCGCCCTGCTCTCGATGCTCCTGCTGGTGCCCTCCGGAGTGCTGGCCGGCATGGTCGCACGCCAGGAGCTCGCCAACGCCGGATGGCTGGACGCCCGCCGCGCCGCCGGCCTGATGGCCGCCGCCGACCGGGCCGGGCGGCTGAACGACCCGGTCGTGACCAGCAGCGTGCCGGGCGTCAACGTGGTCCAGGTCGTCGGGCCGGACCGGCGGATCCTCGCCTCCTCCCCCGAGGTGCGCGGGCTGCCGCCGCTGACGGACCTCCAGCCGTCCGCCGACGACCCGCAGCGGGACGTGGAGACCTGCGCGCACACCAGCCTGGGCTGCGTGCGCCTGTCGGCCGTCCGGGTCGGCCCGGACGAGGACTCCGACATCATCTACGCCGGCGGCCCGGTCCGCATGGTCATGCCGACGGGCGTGTTCGACGCGCTGTTCGCCGTTCAGGTCGGGGTGCTGATCTCCATCGCCATCTGGGCCGCCTGGAAGATCACCGGCCGCACCCTGCGCCCCGTCGAGGCCATCCGCGCCGAGCTTGCCGCGACCAACGTCAACGACCTGAGCAGCCGCGTCCCCGAACCCCCCGGCGACGACGAGATCGCCCGCCTGGCCCGCACGGTCAACAGCACCCTGGAACGCCTGGAGAACTCCAAGGGGCGCACGGAGCGGGCGCTCGCCGCTCAGCGCCAGTTCGCCTCCGACGCCTCGCACGAGCTGCGCACCCCGGTCGCCGGGCTGCGCGCCCAGCTGGAGGAGGCCAAGATGCATCCTCAGGACACCGACCTGGACACCCTGCTGGACCGCGCGCTGAACGACGTCGACCGGCTGCAGGCCGTCATGACCGATCTGCTGCTCCTGGCGAAGATCGGCGGCGGGACGCCGCGGGCCATGGACGAGGTGGATCTGTCCGAGACGGTCCGCATGGAGGTCTCCCGCCGCGCCGACCGGCTCCCCGTGCGGCTGCGGCTCGCCCGCGGGACCGTCGTCAAGGGCGTCGACACCCAGATCACCCGCATCCTGACCAACCTGCTAGACAACGCCCAGCGGCATGCCAGGAACGCGGTGATGGTGGAGGTGCGCCACGACGGCCGCCACGCCGAGCTTCTGGTCAGCGACGACGGCGACGGCATCGCCGAGGCCGACCGGGAGCGCATCTTCGAGCGCTTCACCCGGCTGGACGCCTCCCGCTGCCGCGACCGGGGCGGCACGGGCCTCGGCCTGGCGATCGTCCGCGACATCGTCCGCGCGCACGACGGCACCATCGAAGTGGACACCGCCGACGCCGGAGGCGCCCGCTTCACCGTCCGCCTCCCCCTGCACCGGCGCCCGTCCGGGCCACCCACCCTCATCGGGCCCATCCCCGGCGGCCAGATGACCCTCGCCGCCTTCTCCGCCCCCTGACCTCCCACCGCCATGCCGTGAGTGTCGCGGGGATGTCGGCCGCCACGTGCGTGTCCGGCCTCCGCCACACGGCGAGGACGCCGGTTGGACGGCACGGCGGCCGCCGGCGGCGCCGGCTCAGGAGACGAGCTCGCCGTCCAGGTAGGCCCGGAACTCCTTGACCTGGACGGTGGCGCCGTAGGGCTCAAGCCGGTCGGAGAACCTCCGGATGCGTTCGACCAGCCGGGCGGAGGTCAGTGATCTCGCGCTCGAGATGGCCGTCCTCGCGACGTCGACCGCCTGATCCACCTCTCCCATGCCCAGATACGCCTCAGCCGCGTTGACTCGGGCGAGCTGAGCCGACCGGATCCGACGTTCCCCGAAAGCGGACAGCGTCGCTTCCGCCGCCTCGACCGCCCGTCGGTGCTCACCGAGGAGATGCCAGCAGCGACTCGACTCAGAGGTCAGATTGGTCACCTCATAAGAGGCGGCCCAGGCCGGGTCACGGTCGGTGGTTCCCTGCTCGTACGCCCGCTCGGCGTCGCCCAGCAGCCGCTCAACCCGCCTGATGGTGTGGCCATCGCGGTTCTTCCCTGTTTGCAGAGCGGTCGCCCACGCCTCCCTGCTCAAAAGCAACGCCATGACGCGCGGCGTCGCCTGCCCCAGACGGGCCGTGTCACCCGCCGCCCTCGCCAGCCGTATCGCCCATGCGGCCTGATCCAGATGGATCGCCTGATACATCAGCGCCGTCATGACCCAGGCGGCCGTCAACGCGTCATCACCGGCCTTCGCCATCTTCAGCGCCTGCCCGAAGTAATACTGGGCCTTGCCCTGGTGCCCGAGGTCGAAAGCCGTCCAGCCCGCCATCTGAGTGAGCCTGGCAGCGGCCGTCATCAACTCGGCCCCGACTCGGTCGTCGTAACGACCGTGCAGCAACGGCCCCACCGTGCTGTGCAGGTAATCCACCACAGCGGGACGTACAAGCCCCGCACCGAAGCGATGGTCCATCTCCGCGAACGCCTGCCAGGCGTCGTTCATCCGCCGGACGTCGGAACGACCCACGGCGCGTCCCGTTCCACGGCACGTCACAGGCTCAGGAGGAAGACCGTAAGTCCACTCCGACAACCAGTTGCCGAGAACGGCGGGGACGAAGGGAAGCGCGGCCAGCACATGGCGCCGGTCCGGATCCACGTCACACCTCCACAGTCTCCCGGCCGCCTCGACGGTAGCCGCGAGAGAGAGGTCACTACAGTCCGAGACGAGCCACGCTTCCGTATCGACGGCTGCCCGTCCATCCACCCAGCGCTCTACCTCGGCCGGGTCGACGCCGAAGACCTCGGCCATCCGGGCGCGGTAGACCGGCCGGATCTCCTGCCGGCCTCGTTCCCATCTGCTCCACGTCGTCGGCGACACCCACAGCGCCTCCGCGATCTCGTCCTGGCTCATCCCCATGCGCTTTCGCGCCCGCGCCAGCTCCGGACGCCCTCCGCCACGCCTCGGCCCGCCCATGACCACCTCCCGAGACAATGAGTGACCAACCGATGACCCATTGTCAACAGCCGTGACGCCGGCTCCGGTCTCCCGCTCGAAACGACCGGGAAACGACCACCCGGCACGGTGATCCACGAGATGGCGCCGCCGATCGTCCAAGGCGGGCGATCGGCGGCGTGAACGGCGACGCCCAGACCAGGACCTGCCCTGCCGCCGCCCGATGGCGTCTCCTGCTCATCACGTTCATCGAGAGCAAGGAGACCCGCGCATGTGCCCCACCCCCCAGCGCCCGGCGGACCCGCCCGGCCGTCCCTCCGGACGTTCGCCGATCCACCGTCACTGGCCCGCCGGCGGCGAAGCGGCGCCGCAGGAGGAGACCCGCGCCGATGTCGGCATGCTGGTCGCGTCCCTGTACCCGGGCTCGGCGTCGCGCCGCGCCCGCGCCCTGGTTCGCGAGGTGCTCCAGGGCGCGGGAGTGCCCGGCGCCGATGTGGCCGACGCCGAGACGGTCGTGGCCGAACTCGCCGCGAACTGCGAGCGGCACGGCCGCCCGCCGTACGAGATCCGCCTCTACAGTCTCGGCGACCTGCCCACCTGGTGCGAGGTGGTGGACGGCGACCCCGACCTGCGCTGGATTCCCGCCGTGCTCGACCGTCCCCGGGACCAGACCGTCCTCGACCTGTTCGCCGAGAACGGCCGGGGCCTGCACCTGGTGCGCGAGCTTTCCCAGGGCCACTGCCACGCCTACCCCACGACGATCTTCACCACCGGCGTGCCGGCCAAGGCCGTCGCCTTCGGCCTCCCGACGCGCTCAGGCCTGCGGGTGACCTGCCCGCCCTTGCTCCATCTCGCCCGTCACCGGGCCCGCCTTCTGCTCTAACGCGCTGACAGCGCTGCACACACTCGGCACCCCAGCCCTCGAGTGCGGCCGGCGCTCATCGTCCCGTTCCCGCCACCACGAACCCTGTCTCGTAAGCGGCGATCACCGCCTGGGTCCGGTCCCGTACGCCCAGCTTGAGCAGGACCGACGCCACGTGCGACTTCACCGTCTGCACCGACAGGAACAGCTCGCCGGCGATCTCCGCGTTGGACCGCCCGCGCGCCAGCGACCGCAGGACATCCCGTTCGCGTTCCGACAGCTCCGGCAGCGGTCTGCCGGTTCGTACGGCGAAGCGTTCGATGACGCCGCGGGTCGAGGCGGGGAAGACCAGTGACTCGCCCGAGGCGACGACGCGGACGGCTTCGATCAGTTCCTTCGGCGGCACCCGTTTCAGTACGAAACCGCTCGCACCCGCTCGAAGTGCGTCGAAGACGTACGCGTCGACCTCGAACGTGGTCAGTACCAGGACGCGGGGAGCGTCCTGCGCGACGGTGATGCGGCGGGTGGCCTCCAGGCCGTCCATGCCGGGCATCCGGATGTCCATCAGGACGACGTCGGGGGGCAGGGGGCCGCCGGTGAGGTCGAGCGCGGCCCGGCCGTCGCCGGCCTCGGCGCTCACCTGCCAGTCGGGCTCGCTGGACAGGACGGCACGCAGGCCGATCCGCACCAACGGGTCGTCGTCGACGATCGCGATCCGCATCAGGACTCCAGCGGCAGGACGGCCCGCACGGTGAACTCGCCGGCCGCGGGGCCGATGGTGGCCGTGCCACCCAGCAGGCTCACCCGGTCGCGGATCGAGGCCAGGCCGTGCCCGTGCCCCGGGAAGGCGGGGCCGTCGAAGGCGTTCACCACGCGAATCGTCACCGCGCCGGATCCGGTGGCGACCTCCACGGTGACCGGGCGGCCGGGGGCGTGCTTGGCCGCGTTGGTCAGCGCCTCCTGGACGATCCGGTGCACCCCGCGCCCGATCGCGCTCGGCAGGCCGGTCGCCTCGATCGACGCGGTCACCGCCATCCCGGCCTCGCGCGCACCGTCGATCAGCGCGGTCAGGGCGGCCGGGTCGTCGCCGCCGGGCAGGGGCGCGTGGCCCTGGATGCCGGAGATGATCCGGTCCAGCTCGCCGAGGGCGGCCCGGCCGCGCTGCTCGATCGTGGCGAGCGCCTGGCGGGCGAAACCGGGGTCGTGCTCGAAGACGTGCGCGCCGGCGCCGGCCTGAACGACGATCATCGACAGCATGTGGCCGATACTGTCGTGCAGCTCCTGGTCGATCCGGAGCTGTTCCTGGGCGCGGGCCAGCGCCAACTCGCCCGGCCCGGGCCCCAGCAGCCGGGCGGCCAGCCGCAGATGCCAGGCGGTGAGCGAGGCCAGCACGCGGCGCAGCGGCAGCAGCATCAGCCCCAGGACGGCGACGCAGACCAGCCCTTCCAGCCAGGAGACCTCGACGTCCTGGTCACCGAACGTCCCGGGGAACAGCATGACGAGCAGCAGGACCAGCGCGACGAACGGACGCAGCGCCCTGACCACGATCAGGACGAGCGCGACCGGCGCGCTGGCCACCCGGATGAGCGCCCACAGCAGCACCCGGACGGCGCGTACGTCCAGCAGGGAGGTCACCCGCCCATCGTCACCCGCGATCGCCCCCTTTGTCCTCGCCCACAGGAGTGAATCGCGATCGGCTCCCGGGAGGGAAGCCTCGCCCGGCAGCCCGCGACTACCTTCGGCGCCGTGAAGAACACACTCTCCGCTTTATGGATCTTCGTCATGTTCAACTACCTCTACTGCGACATCCTCGGCCTCATGGATCCAGCCGAAGTCAACCCGATCGAGGTCACTCCCGGCTTCCTGCTGTCGGCGGCGGCCCTGATGGAGATCCCGATCGCCGCGACCCTCGTCTCCTTCCTGGCCCCGTACGGCCCGAACCGCTGGACCAACATCGGAGCGGCGACCGTGATGACCCTGGTGCAGATCTGGTCGCTGACCGTGGGACCGCCGACGGCCTACTACATCGCCTACAGCGTCGTCGAGATGTCCGCCACAGCACTCATCGCCGTCCTGGCCTGGCGCTGGGCCGGCGAGGCACCCGCACCTCCCGAGGGCCCAACGGGCCGTGAGGACCCGCATGTCAGCCCAGGTCGGGGTGCGGGAGGTAGCGGTCCAGGCGGACCACGCCGGGGTCGGTCGTCATGAACGTGTCCATGTCGTCGATCGCCCAGCCGCCCGCCACCAGCCGGGGCAGGAGCGGATGCACGCCCGGCACCGCCACCTGGACCTCGTCGACGCCCGGATGCGCGGCGACCGCGGCGAACAGCGCGTCGGCGCAGTCCTGCGGGGTCTCCCCGCCCACCGGCCCCACCTCGAGATCCTCGCCGCCGGTGACCCGGACGAACGCGTACCCCGCGCCGGTCACGTGCAGCGTCACTCCTGGCAGGCCCGCGTACCACCGCAGCGACGTGGTCCGGTCGCCGCCGCTGAGCCTGGCGTCGAGCATCGCGGCCTCGCGCACGCCGGACGGCTCTCCCGCCTCTGGCCGGGGACCCTCCACCGGTCCGCGCGCGGGCGGTCCGTCCTGCGGATCCTTCTCCCGATCCGCCGTCCGGCGCCGCGTGGAAGCCGCGGGCGAGCAGGTCAGGTAGAGCAGAGGGCACACCGGGCGCATCCCCTGCCTGATGTACAGCGCGAGCGCCCTCGGATCGTCCGACGCGAACGTGACCCGTTGCGTGCCGGGCGGCAGCACCAGGTCCAGGATCTTCCTGCCTATCCCGGACGACTGGTGTTCCGGCAGGACGAAAAGGTCGCCCAGGTGGACGACCTGTCCCCGGCGCAGCACTCCGCCGAACCCCGCGACGCGCCCGTCGATCTCACCGGCGACCAGCGCCCCGAACGCCCTTTCGGCGTCGAGGAAGTCCGGCATGCCCGTCCAGTCGTCCAGCAGCTCGTAGTGCGCGGCCACGGCCCGCACGCCGGGCATGTCGGCGTCCGCCGCGACCCGTACGACCGATTCCGCCACCGGTGCTCCTCACCTGCGAACTCCGCCCCTCCGCTCACCCTAGAGCGTGATCGCCCTGCCCTTTCCCCAGGTGGACGGCGGCGTGTCGCCCGGCGGGCCTCTGTCCGAATGCCCGCCTTTTTCGTGGTGAACGGCCTATTCCGCGCGGCTCGGGCGAGTCGCTGGAAATGAGTTTGCGTGAGCATGGGATTTGGCCTGTGATGTCCAGGAAATTGTGAAGGACAGACGGTTCTCCAGGGGCGCGAAAAACACGTGTGACGATGATGTCCGCCCGCATGGAGACCGCGGAACAGTTCAATGCACCGTCGCCGACGGGAAGGTGTGTGGCGTGGCAAGCGTGGATACCACCAGGAACAGTCGCCAGTCGGAGAAATCGGTCACGGCCACCGTGGGCCAGGCGAGCGCCGGGAAAATGGTGAGCGGCGGGAGGAAGCCCGATTCGTCCGCGAATGCGTTCCCCACAACGGAGTGGGAGCACAGGATGCGGGACGTCACGCAGGCCGGCGGGCCCCGGACGCAGGACGTCAAGGCGCCGAGCTATGAGGAACTCCGTCCCTATGGGCACCGCGAGACCGCGGGATTCCCGGTCTACAAGAACCTGGAAAGGCGGCTGCTGGAGGCCACCGGCCATCCGGACCCGGAAATCGCGCACGTTCTCGCGACCTGCGCCGCGTACGCCTATTCGGACGCCAGGACACTGTCCATGATCATGGCCAGAATGGGCCTCGAGGACAACCACTGCCAGATGATCCAGACGTCGGTCGACGCCATGCTGATCTGCTCGACCGCGTTCCTGATCCAGAGCAAGAGCGGCCGGGCCGCGATCCTGTGCTACCGGGGAACCGAGCCGCTCAACTTCATCAACTGGCTGAGCGACATCGACGTCGAACCCGAGCGCATCGGCTACCAGATCGGCGACCCGCGCGCCACCGTGCACGCCGGGATCTACCGCAACGTGCGGGCCACGCGGTATGAGGTCATGAACATGCTGCGGCACGCCTGCGACCCCCAGGGGGCCCGCCTGGCCCAGGGCAACGGCGGCCCGCAGATCCGCGACTCCTACGGCTCCGCGCCGGCGGAGGGCAACCTCGAGGCGCTGTACATCACCGGGCACAGCCAGGGCGGGGCGATGGCCGCGCTCATGGGCGTCATGATGCGCCACGAGCGCAAGTACAAGGAGGCGCTCGGCGACCGGCTGAAGGCCGTCTACACCTTCGGCCAGCCCATGATCGGCGACCCGGCGTTCGCCGAGGCCTGCGAGCGCGACGAGTTCCTGCGCGAGCACGTCATCCGCTACGTGTACGACAGCGACGTCGTGCCGCACCTGCCGTCCACCGCGTCGGGGCCCTACCGGCACTTCGGGCGCGAGCACCACTACCGCGTCCCGCACCTGCGCAACACCCTCATCGACACGCTCACCCGCCCGAAGTGCGCCCCGCAGTCGAACAGGGGCCATTGGGAGACCAGGAGGCACCCGACGCCGCAGATGCCCGGGCTGCTCGGCCTGCCGATGTCGGCGCTGTCCTACGTGGCGCGCAAGTTCGAGGCGACCCGTTCGCTGCCCGCGGTCTACTCGATGGACGACCACCTGCCGCAGCACTACATCTCCGCGCTGACCCCGGCGGGCGTCCAGAGCGAGTACGGGGACTGACCCGGCCGCCCCGCGCCCGGCCGTACGGCCGGCGCGGCGACATCGCCTGATCGCCGATCCGCCTCCGAGCGGATCGGCGATCAGCGCGTCCGGGGACAGAGTCCGCGGGTTCCAGGGAGGGGATCCGCGCGTCCGGGGACAGAGTCCGCGCGTTCCGGTGCAAGTGCCGCCTCCGGGGCGGCGATCCGCAGGTTCGCGGAGAAGGACGTTCGCGCCACGCCAGGCATTCCCGCTGCTCGCGGTCGTTTCGTCACTCTCCGTTACCATGGTGGCGGGTGTCGAACCACTGTCGAGGAGAATGCCATGCGACGAGTCATGACCGCTCTGAGCGCCCTGCTCGCCACCGCACCGCTGACGCTCACGGCTCCCCTGCCGGCCGGCGCGGCGACCGGGACGCTGGTCGTCGAAGGTGACCGGGTGCCGCGAACGCGGCTGGTCAATCCCGCGCCCGGATGTTACGCGCTTCCCTGGTTCCCGCTGTTCACCCGCGCCTCCGTGGTGAACTCGACCGACGCCGACGTGATCCTCTATTCGGGGGAAGGCTGCAAGCCGGGGCTGCTGAGCGCGGCGACGAGCGTGCGGGCGGGCGCCACCCGCGAGCGCACGCTCACCGGCACTCACAGCGTTCTGGTGCAGAGCACCTGACCGGGCGGCCCACGCCTCGCGGCCGGACTCATGGTGCGCCGGCCACGCTCGCCGCGAGGCGTGCATGGAGGAGCAAATAGGTTTCCCATTACTCGAGGGCGTGGGATCGTGAGATATGCCACGCTTGCCGCCACTCCTCCAAAGGAGGCGCCGGCCAGACCCCTCCATAGCTGTAGCGGTCCTGTTCTTCGGGGGCTTGCTCGTCTTTTGGATCGCCGTGGGAGTGGGCATCCTCACACAGGAGCGTTCGCCCGGGATCCACTTCTCATCGGCGTGGCGGACTGATGACGTCGACGAGTTCAGGGGCTATGTCTCCGATCCCCCGAGTGCGACAACGCGAGCACCCTGGAGGATCTTCATCATCGCTCGCGGAGTGCAGGACGATTCCGGGGTGGCCGCAGCACGTTCGTGGCTGGTCTCTCCGCAGGCGGGTGAGCATCGGGACGGCACCTGGACCGTGCGATGGCCTCGAGGTGATCGTCCGGAGCTCGCCGAGTATCAGGCTGTGGTCATCGGTAACTGCTCATCGTGCCCGCCTTCGACCGAAGAGGGAATGAGACGGAAATTGGCCGGCCAGGGCCCGAGCGCCGCCGATGTGACGAGCGGACCTTGGTTTTTCTTTACAAATTCAGGCGGTAAATGAGCGCAATGCATCTCGATCCACCTGCCGCTTTCGAAGTGGACCGGCGCCCACGCCGCCCGCGACCGTATCCGGGAGGTGCCGGACGGCATGGCCGGGCTCGCGGACGTCCGAGAGCCGGGGGAAGGCCGAAAGGCGGGGCTGCTGAGCGCGGCGACGAGCGTGCGGGCGCCACCCGCGAGCGCACGCTCACCGGCACTCACAGCGTCCTGGTGCAGAGCACCTGACCGGGCGGCCCTGGGCTATGCCGGGGCCAGGGCCTCCTCTTCCTCGCGGACGCGCCCGGCGCGGTAGTCCTGCGGGCTGACGCCGAGCACGCGCTTGAAGGCGGCGCTCAGCGCGAAGGAACTGCTGTATCCCACCTGGCCGGCCACGGCGCCGACGGTGGCGTCGCTCCCGCGCAGCAGATCGGCGGCCAGGGCCAGCCGCCAGGCGGTCAGGTACGCCATGGGCGGTTCGCCCACCAGATCGGTGAACCTGCGGGCGAGCGCCGCGCGGGAGACCCCGGCGCCGGCCGCCAGCGCCGCCACCGTCCAGGGATGGCCGGGGTTGTTGTGCAGCATGCGCAGCGCCTTGCCGACGATGGGGTCGCCGTGCGCGCGGTACCACGCCGGGGCCTGCGCCTGCGCGCGGGCGAGCCAGGTGCGCAGCACGGCGATGAGCAGCACGTCGAGCAGCCGGTCGAGCACGGCCTGCTGCCCCGGCTCGTCCTTGACGATCTCGGCGGCGAGCAGCGGGACCAGCGGGGAGTCCCAGTCGTCGTCCGGCAGCACCAGCAGCGGGGGCAGGACGGCGAGCAGGCGGCGGTTGATCTCGCCCCGCATCTGGTAGGTGCCGGTGAGCATCACCATCGGGCCGTCCAGGCCGGTGCCCCAGGTGCGCACGCCCAGGTCCATCGCTCCGGCCAGCGGCTCGCCTTCCACGGTCGCGCAGCGTTGCCCGGGGTGGATGACGACCTGAGGCGGCGTGCGGGGGTCGTCGGCGACCGTGTACGGGTCGGGGCCGCGGACGACCGCGACGTCTCCGGCGCCGAGCCGCACGGGGCGCCCGTCGGCGTGCGTCACCCACGCCTCTCCGCGCACCACGGCGACCACCGTGAGCGGCGCGCGGTCTTTGATCAGCAGGCTCCAGGGCGGGGTGAGGATCGAGCGGAGCAGGAAGGCCCCACGGGCTCTCGGCCCGTCCAGCAGGCTCGCCAGGACGTCCATGCGCCTCAATCTAGACGCGGACGCATGCGAGTGCGCTCCTCAAGCATGGCCCGTCCGAAGCCGCGCCCGCTTGACTGGTGCCACACACGGAACTCGCGATCAGGAGGGACGCATGGACACGTTACGGGTGATCGCCCTGGTCGCCGCGACGCTGACCACCGGGCTCATGGCCGGCTTCTTCTACTCCTACGTCTGCTCGGTCATGCCGGGCCTGCGCCGCGCCGACGACCGCACCTTCGTGGGGGCGATGCAGCAGATCAACGTGGCGATCATCAACGGCTGGTTCTTCCTGTGCTTCCTCGGGGCGGCGGCGACCATCGCGCTGGCCGTGGCACTCCACTTCGCCGGCGACGGGCCGCGGCTGCTGCCCTGGCTTCTCGCGGCGCTGGTGCTGTACGCGGCGCAGCTGGGGATCACCTTCGCGGTGAACGTGCCGCTCAACGACGAGCTGGGGGCGGCGGGCGCCCCCGACGGCATGGCCGGGCTCGCGGACGTCCGAGAGCGGTTCGAGACGCGGTGGGTGCGATGGAACCTCGCGCGCACGCTCGCCGCCACGGCCGCGTTCGGCTGCCTCATCGCCGCCCTGCTCGCCGCCTGAGGGCGTGGGGCCCGCCGGCCGTCGTGGCCGCCCGCGGGGGCGGCGGCCACGACGGCCCGGTACCGGCACCGGTCTAGACGTTGAAGTATTTGGCTTCGGGGTGGTGGACGATGAGGGCGGAGGTGGCCTGTTCGGGATGCAGCTGGAACTCCTCCGACAGGGTGACCCCGATCCGGGCCGGGTCCAGCAGTTCGAACAGCTG
>NZ_JBHSFP010000042.1:0-55741 GCF_042654065.1 Sphaerisporangium dianthi
AAGCTCAAGCAGTGGCGAGCCATCGCCACCCGCTTCGACAAACTCGCCAGCCGCTACCTAGCCGGCGCCACCATCGGCTGCCTGATGCTCTGGCTCCGCCACCGCGAATTGTCAGACACGCCCTAGCGGAGGTCGAGACCGCCGCCCGCTCCGCCTCGCAGCGCGGAGCGGGCGGCTCCCGTGCGCGTACGCCGGAAAGACCGGTCCCGTGCGTACGCCGCAGTGAGCGGTTCGGAGCGTGCGCCGGCGTGAGCGGGCCCGTGTACGCCGCAGCGAGCGGTCCTGTGCGCGCGCCGGAGTGGGCGGTGCCCGCGGGGGCGTTGGAGCGGGCCATGCCTCCGCGCGCGTACGCCGCAGTGAGCGGTTCGGAGCGTGCGCCGGCGTGAGCGGGCCCGTGTACGCCGCAGCGAGCGGTCCTGTGCGCGCGCCGGAGTGGGCGGTGCCCGCGGGGGCGTTGGAGCGGGCCATGCCTCCGCGCGCGTACGCTGAAAACGAGCCCCGTGGTGCACCGCGGGGGTGCTGCGAGCCGTGCGAGCAGGGACGGGCGCGCCCGTCAGGGTGATTCTTTCCACCAGGTGTGCGAACCACTTGGCCTGAGTCATCGTGCCGCACTACGCTTTGCCGCAGATCATTCCGCCCTGTGTCCGCGGAGCTTCCTCAATTGAGAGGTGGCACCGCCATTGGCACCGGCGTTGACCATGTCAAGCGCGCTGAGGCTCCGCATGCCGTCGGCCGCGCTCGTCGAATCCTTCCGTCCCGTGGACGGTGTGATCGGCGTACCTGTTTCCCGCCCTGGACCGCCACGCCGTCCGGGTGATTCGGGTTGTCGCTCTTCGGTGTCCGCGAAAGTTGGACTGTTGTGCCCGATTTCGGGCAGATGCAATGCGAAAACGCATGCCTCTCCATGACCGCGCCGGCGCAGGGGTGAGGTTAACAAGAGGATGGGAAATGACACGTATAGATCCGGAGGCTCTGGTCGCCAGCCTCAGAGGGGTGCAGAAGGCTTCGGAGGCAACCGGGGTCGTGCACCACTTGGAACGCATCGTGCGCGTGGTGGACCGGCTCTTCGGCTATGCCGGGGCGGGTCTGATGTTCGCCGACGAGGGCAAGGCGTTGCGCTACCTGGTGACCACCGACGAGGCGGGGAAGAGCCTGGAGCACGCGCAGGCCGCCGTCGGCCACGGGCCGTGCGTGTCGGCGTTCTTCACCAATGCCGCGGTGACCACGCGTGACGTGCAGAGCGACGAGCGATGGCCCGACCTGGCCGAGTTGCTGCACCCGAGCGTGCGGGCGGTCGCCGGGGTGCCCGTACGGCTTGGGGACGGGCCGGTGGGCACGCTCAACGTGTACCAGGCGGAACCACACGACTGGGAGGAGTCCGACACCCAGGCGCTGCTCGCCTACGCCCACGTCATAGAGGAGGTACTGGCGGCCGCGGTGAAGGCCGAAGAGAAGAGCGCGCTCGCGGACCAGCTGCAGTACGCGCTGGACTACCGCATCGTGATCGAGCGGGCGATCGGCTACCTCATGGGCAAGCACGACCTGACGGCCGCCCAGGCTTTCACCGGCCTGCGCAAGCGGGCCCGCGACAGCCGCCGCCGCGTCGCCGACCTGGCCGCCGAGATCCTGGGGGAGCAGGCGCCTCCAGGAGGCTGAGCGCCCGGCCGGCCCCGGCCGGGACCCCGGCCCGGCCGAACCCGGCTACGCTGGACGGTGATGTATCGACTGCTCTTCGCGCTGGTGCTCCGCAAGTTCGACTCCGAGACGGTGCACCACCTGACCCTGCGCGCGCTCCGGGTCCTCTCCCTCGTCCCCGTCGTGAAGCGCCGGCTCCACCGGATGCTGGCGCCACGCGACGAGGCGCTTCGCGTCCAGGCGTTCGGGGTCCACTTCCCCAGCCCCTTCGGGCTCGCTGCCGGTTTCGACAAGGACGCCGGGTGCGTCGAGGGGCTGGCGGCCTTCGGGTTCGGCCACGTCGAGGTGGGCACGATCACCGCCCACGCCCAGCCGGGCAACCCCCGTCCACGGCTGTTCCGGCTGGTCTCCGACCGGGCCGTCGTCAACAGGATGGGGTTTAACAACCGCGGCGCCGAGCAGGTCGCACGCCGGCTGAGCCGCCCGCGGAGTCTGCCCGTCGTGGTCGGCGTGAACATCGGCAAGACCAAGGTCATCCCGCCCGAGCTCGCCGTGCGCGACTACGTCGCCAGCGCGCGCAGGCTCGCCCCGCTGGCCGACTACCTGGTAGTGAACGTCAGCTCGCCGAACACTCCCGGCCTGCGCGACCTGCAGGCCGTCGAGCTGCTGCGCCCCCTGCTGGCCGAGGTGCGCGGGGCCGCCGGGCGCACGCCGCTCCTGGTCAAGATCGCCCCTGATCTGGCCGACCAGGACATCGACGCCGTGGCCGACCTCGCGGTCGAGCTGGGCCTCGCGGGCATCATCGCCACCAACACCACCATCGGCCGGGAAGGCCTGTCCAAGGCGGAGGCGGCCGGCGCCGCCGAGGCGGGCGGCCTGTCCGGCCGGCCGCTGAAGGCCCGCTCGCTCGAGGTGCTGCGCCGGCTGTACGCCAGGGTCGGCGACCGCCTCACGCTGGTGTCCGTCGGAGGCGTCGAGGGCGTCGACGACGTGTGGGAGCGGCTGCTGGCCGGCGCCACCCTCGTCCAGGGCTACACGGCGATGGTGTACGAAGGGCCGCTGTGGGCCTGGCGCGTCAACCGCGGGCTGGCCCGCCGGATGCGCCGCCACGGCTACTCCACCGTCCGCGAGCTGATCGGCCGGGTAGGCCGCGAGCAGGCGGCCTGACCGGCGTCAGCCCAAGCTGGGGCGGGTGGAGTCGGCCTCGTGGGTCATCTCCGCGAGATGGCGCATCACCTGCGCGACCGGCACCGCGCCCGGACTGTGCCGCCGGTCGCCCGTGCCGCCGCGCTGCCACGGCAGCGGCCCGGCCAGGGGCCTGTACTCCACGCCGTAGGCGTCGAGCCGCGCGAGGTGCGCGGGCAGCGACGACTGGAAGCCCTCGGCGTCACCCGACCAGGCGATCTGGGCCAGGGCGCATCCTCGCGGCCAGGCCCGGTAGTCCAGCGTCCGCCCGTCGGGGATGCGCTCGGTCCACAGCTGGAACTGCGCGCCGAGCACCCGGCTCGCCTCCTCGGGCGTCCACGACGCCGGCACCGGCTCGAACGCCGCGACGTCGGCCACGGTGATGGTGTCCCCGATGGCCACGGGCTCCTCGGGCGAGGCCGCCTCGGCGTAGTCGAAGTACAGCGGGAACACCGGGGTCGCGACGATGTCGTGGCCGGCGGACGCGGCGCGACGGCCGACCTCCATGCCGCGCCAGGGCATGACGATCGTGTCCGCCCTCAGCGCGCCGCTGACGAACGCCTCGTCCCAGACCACGGCACGGCAGCCATGCCCCGCCAGCACGTCGGCCAGCTCACGCAGGAAACGGGCGTGCAGGTCGGCGGGGGTGGCCAGCCCGAGCGACTCGCGGTACTCGGTGATCTCCGCCGAGGCCGCCCAGTCGTCCAGGACGCACTCGTCGCCGCCGATGTGGAAGTAGGGCACCTGGCCGAGAGCCCCGACGATCTCGGCGAACACCGCGGCCAGGAACTCCACGGTGGCGGGCAGCGGCGACAGGATCGCCGGGGAGATGCCCCAGCGGTCGAGCACCTCGTGCGAGGCGGCCGGGTCGGCGCCGAGGTGCGGGTAGGCCGCGAGGATGGCGGAGGCATGGCCGGGGACGTCGATCTCGGGCACGATGGTCACGCCCCGGGCCCGCGCGTAGGCGCCCATCTCGGCCAGGTCGTCCAGCGTGTAGTGGCCGCCGTGCGGGGTGCCGTCGAACCGCTGCTCGCCGTGGAAGTGCGTCGTGGTGGTGCGCGGCCGGTGCGACCCGGCCTCGTGCAGCAGCGGGTGGACCCTGCTCTCGACGCGCCAGCCCTGGTCGTCCGCCAAGTGCAGGTGCAGGCGGTTCAGCTTGTGCACGGCCAGCAGGTCGATCATGCGCAGCACTTCGCGCTTGGGCAGGAAATGCCGCGACACGTCGAGATGGGCGCCACGCCACGGGAACCGCGGCGCGTCCTCGATGTGCCCGCACGGCACGGTCCACGCCGCGCCGGGCAGGGCCGCCGAACGGAACGCCGCCGCCGGAAGCGACTGGCGGAGCGTCTGCCCCGCGTACAGCGCCCCCGCGGCGTCACCGGCGACGATGCGCACGCCCTCAGGAGTCACCGTGACGGCGTACGCCTCGTTGGTGAGGTGTTCATCCAGTTCGACCGTGATCGCCGCCTCAGACACCGTCTGAGCCCCTCCGGTCGCCGCGCCGAGATCGAGCACGGCCAGCGCCCGCCGTACGGCGCCCACCATCTCCGCCGGTCCGGCCACCAGAGAGCCAGGGGTGAACACGAACGTCCCCGGAGCCGTGCGCACGACACGAGGACGCGGAATCAGATCGACCACGCTCAGATCATGCCAGTGCTTGCTTGGCCTCGCTTCGCTCGGCGGGCTCGGGGCGCCTTGAGGCGGCGCGAGCTGTGCCGGCTTGGCCTCGCTTCGCTCGGCGGGCTCGGGGCGCCCTTGAGGCGGCTCTTGGGTTCGGGGAGGTGGGTGATCTGTTAGCCGAGGTAGTGCTGGAGGCCTTGGACGAGGGAGGTGGCGATGCGCTGGCGGAAGCGCGGGTCCTTGAGCTTGCCGGCGTCGCTCGCGTTGCGCATGTTGCCGGTCTCGATGAAGACCTTCGGCACGGTGGACAGGTTGAGCCCGCCGAGGTCGTTGCGGAAGTCGAGCGCGTCCTTGCCGATGTAGGTGGAGTACGGCATGCCGGTGCCGTCGTGGTAGGCCGACCGCAGCGCCAGCCCGAGCCTCTTGGACCGGGCCACGACCGGGTCGACCGGCCCGTCGATCTTCTTCGGCATGATGATGTGGAAGCCGCGCCCCGACGCCGGAGCGCCGTCGGCGTGGATCGAGACGGCGGCGTTGGCGTGGGCCTTGTTGCCGATGGCCGCCCGTTGGGTGATGCAGGGCCCGACGCCGGAGTTGCCGTCACGGGTGAGCCGGACCGTCGCACCCTTGGCCTTGAGCAGCTTGACCATGCGGCTGGCGACGTCCCAGGTGAAGGCCGCCTCGGAGTAGCCGTCGTTGGTCGCTGTGCCCGTGGTGTCGCAGGCCTTCCACTGGGTGAGGACGTTGACCTTCTTGTTGACGACCTCGGGGTGGCGGTAGTTGCCGCCGTTGTGGCCCGGGTCGATCACGATGATCTTCCCCTCGAGGGGGCGGGCGGCGGACGGCGCGGACGCCGTCGCGGCCCGCGCCGAGGAGGCGGCCGGCTCGGCCGGCGCGCTCTTGAGCCGCGCCGCCGCGGGCGCGTCCGAAGCTGCCGCGGGGGCGTTCGAACCGGTGGCCGCGGAACTCGTCGCGCCGCCGCATGCCGCCGTACCGAGCCCGCACAGGGCCAGGAATGAGAAGGCCAATGCCCGACCGGTCACGATGATCCCCTTCGTCGACGACCGTCCGCCCTCCAACCTACGCGGCGCCGCGTGATGGACCGGCCGCTATGCGGAGATCAGGCCGAGATCACCAGGCGGGCTCGCCGAGATCCTGCTTCTGGAGGAGCGCGGCCAGCTCTCTGGCGTCCTCGGCGTCCAGGCCGAGAACGACGCGGGGCCTGCCCCAGGGGTGGTCGATGGAATGGGCGACGTAGCTGGCGACCGACTCGGTCGCCCCCTCCTCGTCTTTGCCGCGGGCGGCTCGCCAGTGCGCCCACGCACGTTCGAGCTCGGCGGCCGCGCGCTGGGCGCAGGAGACCAGTTCCGGATCACGCATGTCTACCCCCCGCTCGGACGCCGGTCGCCCGCTGCCCCCGTGACAGGCGGGCGTCCGGCCCTTCACGGGCCGGTTCGGCACGCCGGGGCCGGCGCCACGCTATGAGTCAACACGGGGACGGTGCCGATCCCGCGGATGTTGACCTACCCTTGGGGATCACTTGGAGCCGGGCCGGTGCTGTGCCGCACCACCAGGCGCGGAGTCACCTCGCGCAGCCGCGCGGTCTTGGCGGGGTCGGTGATGCGGTCGCTCAGCAGCGCCGCGGCCGACCTGCCCATCGCGCGCCTCGGCTGGTCGAGCGAGGTGAGCGAGATGTGGTGCACGGCGGCCAGGTGGGTGTTGTCGTATCCGACCACCGACAGGTCCTCGGGGACGCGCAGGCCCAGTTCGCTCGCCGCGACCAGCACTCCGAGGGCGACGATGTCGTTGGCCGCGAAGATCGCCGTGGGCCGGGGGGTGCGTTCGAGCAGGGCGCGGGCCGCGCGCCGGCCGCCCTCCTCGGTGAAGTCGCCGTGCTCGACCATGATGTGCGGCGCGAGCCCGTGCCTGCGCATCGCGACGAGGTAGCCCTCGCAGCGGAAGCGGGCCGACGAGGACGGGGTGCCCTCGATGTGGGCGATGCGCCGGTGGCCCAGCTCGACCAGGTGGTCGACCGCGAGGCGCGCGCCGAGCTGGTCGTCGTCCACGACGATGTCCACGCTGTCGAGATCCACGTCGCGCTCGCCGACGACCACCGTCGGGGTGTAGGCGGCGGCCTCGGCCAGGGTCTCGCTGGACGGCGCGACGCCGAGCAGCACCAGGCCGTCCACGCGCAGCTCCAGGAACGCTTCGACGGCCTCCTCCTCGAAGGCCGGATCCCAGCGCCCGCTGCCGATCAGAAGCCGCAGCCCGTCGCCGTGCAGGCTCTCTTGCAAGCCGTCGAGGAACTCGGCGTAGAACGGGTTGTGCAGGTCGGCGACGAGGGCGCCGACCAGGTGGGTGCGCCCTTCGACGAGGCTGCGCGCCACCGCGTTGGGCCGGTAGCCGAGCTCTCTGGCGGCTTGTAGAACGGCTTCGCGCCGGTGCTCGCTGACGTGAGGGGAGCCCCGCAGCACCAGGGAGACCAGCGACTTCGAGACGCCCGCGCGTTCTGCAACGTTCCGGATCGTCGGCCGGGGACGCGGTCCTTGGGCGTCGCCAAGGCCGGGTTCGGCCGCGCCGAGATCGGGACGGTACCGATCGGTCGTCTGCATGGACGGTCCTGACATGGTTCTCCCCACGCTGAGTGGATGTGCACCTGTCAGACCAAACGATCGAGTCGCGTTGAGGGTACGGGTATGTTGCGCGGCTCGGCAGATGGTCATTTGGGCCGCGTTATCCGGCACCGCCTTCGATAGTGTGCGCATTGTGGGTGGGACATCAAGGGCCCCAGGTGAGCGAGAGAGCGGCGATCCTGGTCACGGACGCCCGGTACGACGAAGGCTGAGCGTCGATCGTCGCCGCGAGGAGCTCATGGCCGCGGCGCTCGAACTGTTCAGCAAGCGCGACGCGGAAGATGTCTCGATCGACGACGTGGCCAGCGCCGCCGGGGCGTCCCGGGCCCTGGTCTACCACTACTTCGGGGGCAAGCAAGAGCTGTACGTCGCGGCGTTGCGCAGCGCGGCGCTGGAGCTCGAAGACCGGTTGCGGCCGGTGCAGGGAGGCACCGCGATCGAGGAGCTGGCGGCGGGCCTGAGCCGCTACTTCGACTTCGTGGAGGATCACGCGGCCGGGTTCGCCGCGTTGCTGCGCGGCGGGCCGGCCAACCGCGCGGGCGAGGTGGGCGAGATCGTCGAGGGGGTCCGCCGGCGCCTGTTCAAGATGATCACCAATCAGCTTCAGGTGAGCGAGCCGAGCCCGGCGTTACGCGCGACGCTGCGGGCGTGGATCGCCTCGGTCGAGACGGCGGGGCTCGACTGGCTGGAGAACCACGACATCGAGCGGCCGGAGCTGGAGCGCCTGCTGGTGGAGCAGATGGTGGCGCTGCTGGAGGTCGCCGCCCGTCACGACGGCCGGGCCGGCGTCTCGCTCGCGGACTTCTCACGCGGGAACGGACGCCCGGAGGCGGCCGGATAGGGCCTGCGACCCGCGGACGTGGTGATCTGGGCCGGTGGTCCGCGCGGGGAACGGTGATAGGGCTTCCGTGCGGTGGAGGCCCTAATTCCGTTTCCCATCGGGACGCACCCGCATGGCCGGGTGAGGTGGCGCCGGGCGGGCGGCGCCTCTCACACCGGATCCATGGCCGCGGTCACGGTCGCTCGGGCGCGCAGTCAGGGGCACCTCGCCCCCGGTGGCCCGGGCCCGCCTCACGCGATCATGGGTGTGTGGACGCGCTCACATGCATGACGCGAGCGCGCCGGTTCTCCCCCCTACGACCTTGGCGGCTTTCGCCTCACTCCGACCGCTGCTGCGGGATGCCCGCGAGCAGCGCACGGACCTCGGTCTCCCGGTAGCGCCGGTGACCGCCAAGGGTGCGGATGGACGTCAACTTGCCCGCCTTCGCCCACCGAGTAACGGTCTTGGGGTCGACGCGGAACATGGTGGCGACCTCCGCCGGGGTGAGCAGTGGCTCGGCCTCGGGTGTACGAGCTGACATTTGTGCGGCCTCTCCTCCGTGGACCGGCGACAGCGATCCTGCGACTTGTGTTGGCGCTTGTCACGGATGTCCCTCAATGATCCATTAGTACGGATTTTTCTGGACCATATGCGGTATCACCCGATGTGACCATACAGCCACGTAGAGCGATTGGCGAGCCCTCTAAGTACAACGCCTTGTCCACGGGTTGATGTCACGCTCGGTGATTCTAGCGACACGTTTCGTGGTATCGCAGTGAAAACGGCAAACTACTCAGTTCGCAGAAGCGAGCTGGTGACTCCCGTTACCTACTTTTGCAGGTCACGTGCATGATTTGCGGTTCAGTTCGCCGTTTCCAGGGCTTGTATTGACTTCCAGCGCACGATCACGCGCTGATACATGGCGAAGGCCAGTTCTTCTTGACCGGTGTCCAAACCGGTGAGTGCCGCGGCCAGCTCGGCCGCGGACTGGTCGGCCTGCAACGTCGCGTCGTCCATGAGGTGCACCAGGCCGCCGTAGTCGAGCTCCACCAGCGAGTGGGGGTGGAACTCCTCCAGCCAGCGGCCGACCTCCTCGACCTCGGTGAGCGTGCTGACCTCTCCCACGTGCCGCCGGATGACGACCAGCGCCCGCGCGACCCTGCGCCGCGCCTGGGCCATGGAGGTGACGTAGAGCAGGTTGCGCGCCGGGGCGGTCGTGGTCGGGGCGGCCGGCTCGGCGGGCGTCTCCTCCTGGCGGCCGAGGACCAGCCAGCGCTCGGCCGAGTCGAACGGCACGAACCACGGGGCGGGGATGTGCCAGGTGCTGGTGCGGATGTGCGTCCTCAGCGAGGCGGAGGAGCCCTGCTGCTTGTACCGGTCGAAGTCGTCGGCCGTCTGCTCGGCGATGGCACGGGGGACGAAGCGGTCGGCCAGCTTGACCGGCGTGGTGCCGCGGAAGCGGGCGAAGGCCAGCCAGGAGCGCAGTCTGCTCTGCCACGGGCAGACGTACAGCGTCTCTTCGATGCGGCGCAGGTAGGCGTTCAGGCTCTCGCCGCCGGGCGCGGGCAGCGCCGAGACGCCCAGCAGCCGCCGGACGGCCTCCGCGTGCTCGGCCTCCAGGGCGAACGCGCGGCGCGGACGGTCCTTGGAGTCGGCGTAGGCCGCCCAGAAGGCGCGCTCGCGCTCGGTGAACGCGGACAACGGCTCGTAGACACGGAGATAGGCGGCGTAGGGCAGCACATCTCGAATGGTGCCATGTAGCGGCGAGCCGACGCGAGTGAGACGACCCCGGCGGTTGCGGTGGCGCGCAGGCCGTGGCGCTGACGTGTCGCGATATGGACGATCATGGTCAGCGTCCGGGAGCCTGGATAGGCTGGGTCCGCAGATCCGCCGCGATGAGGCGGCGGACAAGAACGACCGGGAGTCACCATAGTGACCGACGTCTTCGGGCTGTCCCACAAGGATTCGAGCCCTATCAACGGACAGGCGCGACACGAGCAGGTGGTCTTCTGCTCGGACGACCGCAGCGGCCTGCACGCCATCATCGCCATCTACAGCACCGCGCTGGGACCCGGACTCGGGGGCACGCGGTTCTACCCCTACGAGAGCGAGCAGGCGGCCCTCGCCGACGTGCTCAACCTCTCGCGGGCCATGGCGTACAAGAACGCCCTGGCGGGGCTCGACCTCGGCGGGGCCAAGGCCGTGATCATCGGCGATCCGGCCACGGACAAGAGCGAGGCGCTGCTGCGCGCCTACGGCCGCTTCATCCAGTCCCTCGGAGGGCGCTACTACACCGCCTGTGACGTGGGCACCTACAGCGAGGACATGGACATCGTCGCCAGGGAGTCCGGCTTCGTCACCGGGCGCACGGTCGCCCACGGCGGCGCGGGCGACTCCTCGATCCTGACGGCGTACGGCGTCTTCCAGGGCATGAGGGCGGCCGCCCAGCACGTCTACGGCGCCTCCACCCTGCGCGGCAGGCGCGTGGGCGTCGAGGGGGTCGGCAAGGTCGGCCACCGGCTGGTCGAGCACCTGCTGGAGGACGGCGCCGAGGTCGTGGTCTGCGACGTGAGCGAGCACGCCGTCGAGAAGGTCCGCGCGGCCCACCCGCAGGTCGAGGTGGTGGCCGACGCCGCGGCGATGAAGCTCGCCGACATCGACGTCTACTCTCCCTGCGCCCTCGGCGCGGCCCTGGACGACGACACGGTCGCCGGGCTGAGCGCCAAGATCGTGTGCGGCGGCGCCAACAACCAGCTCGCGCATCCCGGCGTGGAGAAGCAGCTCGCCGAGCGGGGAATCCTTTACGCTCCGGACTACGTCGTGAACTCCGGCGGCGTGATCCAGGTGGCCGACGAGATCGAGGGGTTCAACATGGACCGCGCCCGGGTAAAGGCGACGCAGATCTTCGACACGACACTGAAGATCTTTTCGATCGCTGAGGAGGAAGGGGTACCCCCGGCGGCCGCGGCCGATAGGCTGGCCGAGCGCAGAATGTCGGAAGTCGGCCGGCTTAGGGGCATTTGGCTGGGCCGCTGACTACGTACGTCCATACGGCGTACCGAGCGGCGCGTAAAACAGGTACGGTTGTAGTCGAACGAGAGCTGAGGCCGGAAGTCAGGCGGCACCAGCGCGTGGAGCGTTAGCGACGAGGGGTCGGGCACGACCCCGCATGAGGGGGTCGAGCCGATGGGGCGCGGCCGAGCCAAGGCCAAGCAGGTGAAGGTTGCACGTCAGCTGAAGTACAACAGCGGCGGCACCGATCTTGACCGTCTTCGCGAGGAGCTCGGAGTCAATCACGACTCCAACCGACACGATGATGACGTTGTAGACGATGAGCTGGCCGATCGGTACGCCGATTACGCCGGTGACGTCGACGACGATGACGAGGATGACAGGTCCCGTCGCCGTTAGGCGATTTTCGGGTTGACGCTGGCAGGGCACCCGGCGGGCAGTGGCTCGCCGAGTGCCTCCTTCGCGCACCGGAAAGAGCTCCTTGCCTCTCTGGACGGCAAGGAGCTCTTCGTCGTGTTCCGGCCTTTCTCGCTTCGCCCGCCTTCTCTCAGGAGGCGGGCGAAACTCCGGGCGGCCCTCATCGGGCTTCTGCCGGACGGTCCGGACCTCCCCTGGTTCGGGGAGTCCGGACGCGTCCGAGGCTGGGACAGATGTGTTTCAGGGCCGGGACGGGCGCGGCTCAGGCGGTGAAGCGGGCCTCGCCGGCGCCCTCGACGATCTCGCCGAGCACCCAGGCGTGCTGGCCGCCGTCACTCAGCGTGCTCAGCGCCGTGCCGACCGCGTCGGCGGGCACGATCGCGCACATGCCGACGCCGAGGTTGAAGGTGCGGTCCATTTCTTCCTGGGGCACCTCGCCGTACCCCGCGATCACCTCGAAGATCGGCTGCGGCGTCCATGACGACCGGTCGAGCAGGGCGTCGACGCCGGCGGGCAGCGAGCGGGCCAGGTTGGCCGCCAGCCCGCCGCCGGTGATGTGGGCGAAGGCGTGGACCTCCACGGCCCTGGTGAGCGCGAGGCAGTTCAGCGAGTAGATGCGGGTGGGCTCCAGCAGTTCCTCGCCGAGCGTGCGGTCGAGCTCGGGCAGCGGGGACTCGAGCGCGAGGCCCGCCGTGCGCACGACATGCCGCACCAGGGAGTAGCCGTTGGAGTGGACGCCAGAGGACGAAAGGCCCAGCACCACGTCGCCGGGCCGCACCCGCTCGGGGCCGAGCAGCCTGTCGGCGTCCACGACACCGGTGCCCGCGCCGGCGAGGTCGTACTCGTCGGGGCCCATCGCGCCCGGATGCTCGGCGGTCTCGCCGCCCACCAGGGCGCACCCCGCCAGGCGGCAGCCCTCGGCCACCCCGCCCACGATGTCGGCGATGCGCTCGGGGACCACCTTGCCGCAGGCGATGTAGTCGGTCATGAACAGAGGCTCGGCCCCGCACACCACGAGGTCGTCAACGACCATGCCGACCAGGTCGATGCCGATCGTGTCGTGCCTGCCGAGCGCCTGGGCGATCATCACCTTGGTGCCGACGCCGTCGGTCGACGTCGCGAGCAGGGGACGCTTGAAGCGCAGCAGCGCCGAGGCGTCGAACAGCCCGGCGAAGCCGCTGGCGTCGTCCATGACCTCCGGCCGCCGCGACCGGGCGACGCGGGACTTCATCAGCTCGACGGCGCGGTCGCCCGCCTCGATGTCGACGCCCGCCGCGGCGTAGCTGGTCACCGGGCCTCCTTGCCGGTCCGAAGGGCCATGGTCGGGTGCGCGCGCCGCGCGCTCACGCCTTGGCCTCAAGGACGAACTTGCCGACGTTGTCGCGGTCGATCGGGATCGGATAGTGGCCGTCGAAGCAGGCGCGGCACAGCCGTTCGGCCGGCAGCGTCGTCGCCTCGGTCAGGCCGTCGAGCGAGATGTAGCCCAGCGAGTCGGCGCCCAGGGACTCGCAGATCTCGGCCACGGACTTGGTCCCGGCGATCAGCTCGGCCTGGGTGGCGAAGTCGATGCCGTAGAAGCACGGCCACGACACCGGCGGCGAGGAGATGCGCACGTGGACCTCGGTGGCGCCGGCCTCGCGCAGCATCTTGACGATCGCCCGCTGGGTGTTGCCGCGCACGATGGAGTCGTCCACCACCACCAGCCGCTTGCCCTGGATGACCTCGCGCAACGGGTTCAGCTTGAGCCTGATGCCGAGCTGGCGGATGGTCTGTGACGGCTGGATGAAGGTGCGGCCGACGTAGGAGTTCTTGACCAGGCCCTGGCCGTAGGGGATGCCGCTCTGCTCGGCGTACCCGATGGCGGCCGGCGTGCCCGACTCGGGGGTCGGGATGACCAGGTCGGCCTCGACCGGGTGCTCCATGGCGAGCCGGCGGCCCACCTCGACCCTGGTGGCCTGGACGCCGCGCCCGGCGATGGTGGTGTCGGGGCGGGCCAGGTAGACGTACTCGAACAGGCAGCCCTTGGGCTCGGCCAGCGCGAACCGCCGCGAGCGCACCCCCTGCTCGTCGATGGTGAGCAACTCGCCCGGCTCGACCTCGCGGACGAAGCTCGCGCCCACGATGTCGAGGGCGGCGGTCTCGGAGGCCACCACCCAGCCGCGTTCGAGGCGGCCGAGCACCATCGGGCGGATGCCCTGCGGGTCACGGGCGGCGTAGAGGGTCTTCTCGTCCATGAAGACCAGGGAGTAGGCGCCCTTGACCTGCGGGAGCAGCTCCGCGGCGGCGTCCTCGATGGACTTGGTGCGGTCCTGCGCGAGCAGGAAGGTCAGCACCTCGGTGTCGGTGGTGGCCCTGATCACGCCGGTCGGCAGCCGCAACGCCAGCTCAGGGGTGTTGATGAGGTTGCCGTTGTGGGCGAGGGCCAGCCCGCCCCCTTCGGTGGAGCTGAGGGTCGGCTGGGCGTTCTCCCACACGCTTGAACCGGTCGTGGAGTAGCGGCAGTGCCCGATCGCGAGGTGGCCTCGCAGGGTGCCCAGGACCGACTCGTCGAAGACCTGGGCCACCAAGCCCATGTCCTTGTAGACGAGGATCCTGCTGCCTTCGCTCACCGCGATGCCCGCGGACTCCTGCCCGCGGTGTTGCAACGCGTACAAGCCGTAGTAGGTGAGTTTGGAGACGTCCTCCCCAGGCGCCCACACGCCGAAGACACCACAGGCGTCTTGCGGCGCGCGGTCACGGGGGTCAAGGTCATGGCCGAGCCGGCCGTCGCCCTTTAGCACGTGCTTCATTCTAAGTTGGGCCTCTTCGCTGCGGGTAATCCGGGTCCGGGCTACCGGCGTGGCGTCCCGCGATGCCCCTGCGCGTCGGCGTTCGCGACACGCCCGGACGCGGCGGACGGGCGGCCGTGGCGGTGCATGGGGGAAAGATCCCGGCATTTTGGCGTGTCGGTTGGGCGGGTCGGCCGTTCCCGGGAGAGAGTGGTGCTATCCGGCATGCCCATACAGGCCGAAAGAGCACACCGTGACGACACCTGGCGATCCGAACAACTCCCAGCCGTGGGGCGGCACGCCACCCGGTGGTGAACGTCCTCCCTACGGCGAGCAGCCCCCCGGCGGCCATTCCTACGGCGAACAGCCGCCTCCCGGCGGGCAGCCCTACGGCGAGCAGTCTCACGGGGGGCAGCACTACGGCGAGCAGCCGCCAGGCGGGCAGCCTCCGGGCGGATACCCCCCGGGCGGGCAGCCGCCGTATGGAGCGCCGCCCTATCAGGCGCCCTACGGAAAGCGCCCGGCCGGCGGCGGGCTGGGCACCGCGGCGCTGGTGCTCGGCATCGTCAGCCTGTTCCTGCTGCTCATCTGCGGCCTCGGGGTGCTCACGGCGATCGTCGGCCTGATCATCGGGATCGTCGCGGTGGCCAAGCACAGCAATCGGGGCCGCGCGATCGCCGGCATCGTGCTGAGCGCGCTCACGCTCGTCCTCGCGGTGATCGGCTTCATGTGGTTCCTCGGCACCTTCAGCGAGTGCTTCAACCTGCCGACGCAGGCCGACGTGCAGCAGTGCGTCGAGCAGAAGCTGGGCGTCAACGTCGCTCCGTCCCAGTGACCTCCTGCCGCGCCGTTCCAGTGATCGCCCGCCGCGGCGGAGCCGGAGGCGGCGGGCTCAGCGCAGGGGCAGGTGTTCGGAAAGGTCGGCGCGGGCGCCGCTCGCGCTGATCTTTCCCGCCTCCATGGCCTCGTCCCAGCCGGCCCGGCCGGTGGCCAGTTCGAGCCAGGTGAGCGGGTCGGTCTCGACGACGTTGGGCGGGGTGCCGCGAGTGTGCCGGGGACCCGCCACGCACTGCACGGCCGCGTACGGCGGCACGCGCACCTCGACCGTCCGCCCGGGGGCCCGCTCGGCCAGGCGTTCGAGCAGGTGCCGGACGGCGAGACGCGCCAGGTCGCGCTGGGGACGCAGGCCCTTGTCGTAGACCCGCAGCACCACCTCGACGGCGGCGTCGGGCGCGCCCTGCGCCGGGCCGTCGTAGGGATGCTCTCCGAGGTCGGCGAGCTGCGCGTCGAGCGCGGTCCGTACCTTCTCCACGTCTACCTTGCGAGCGGCCACGCCCTCCATAATGCCTCGCGCACGGCGGAGGTCCGCCGGACGGACGCCCCGGACCCTCGCCGGAGGGAAAGCCGGCGGCAGCGGCGGCAGCCGGGGTGGCCGAGGCACACCACGGGTGGCCGCCGCCCGAGGCGGCTCAGGGGCTCAGGGATTCAGGGGGCCGGGGCGTGCAGGAGGGCGAGCAGGCAGGGACGCATCAGCCGTTCGATCTCGTCGCGGGGCGCCTCGCGCAGCGGCTCAAGGTCGAGCAGGTGGTGGCTGATCGTGACGCCGAGCATGACCGAGGTGGCCAGCGCCGCCCGCAGGCGGGCGTCGTCGCCGGGCAGCGCCTCGGCGATCTGGTCGATCTGCGTCCCGAGGCGGGCCCGGGCGGAGGCGGCGGCCTCGGGGTGGGTGAGCATCGAGCGCATCATGGCCAGCGAGGCCGGTGGCAGCCCGCCCAGTTTGAGGCCGAGCGCCTCGAGCAGGCGGTCGATCAGCGGGCCGGCGCCCTGGCCGTCCTCGGAGGCCGGGGAGGCTTGGACGGCGTGTGAGAAGAGCTCCTGTTTGGAGCCGAAGTGCTGCATGACCAGGGCGGGATCGACGCCCGCCGCCTCGGCGACGGCCCTGATGGTCGTGCGCTCGAAGCCGCGCTCGGCGAACAGGGCGCGCGCCGCCGACAGGATGCGCTGCTCGGAGCGGCGACGCCGTTCGGCGCGTGAGAGGGTCACCCGCCGAATCTACAGCCGTTGACCCAGACGGCCGCGGGACATGCGCCGCACCTGTCCGCGACGTGGCTCAGAGGGCCACGTCGGCCGCCGCCTCGCCGGGCTCGCCGAGGGAGAAGGTCGCCGTCCTGCCGGCCGCGGTCACCTCGTACTCGCCGAGGAAGCCGTTGAAGCGGACCCTGCCCTGGTCGTCGGTGGCCATCTTCGTGGGCGCGAGCCACCACTCGCCCTTGACCAGCGAGCGCAGCGCGTCGTAGGAGGGCTTGGGCGTGCCGTCGCGCCGGACGAAGCCGCCCGGCGCGCCCAGCCAGCCGCCGTCCGACATCCCCCAGTACGTCATCGCCTGGACCTGCGGGTGGGACAGAAGGGTCTTGTAGTGGCGCACGACCTCGTCGGCCTGGCGGGCCTCGCCTTCGGGCGTCGAGGGCCAGTCGGGGATCTGGTAGTCGTTCAGGTCCACGATGTCCGCGGGCATGATGTGGCCGGACAGGAGGGTCGTCTCGGTGAAGTGGATGGGCAGGCCGTAGCGCGCGAAGCGCTCGATGGTGGCGAGGGTCTTCTCCTCGCCCCAGTAGCCCTGGTGCATGTGGCTCTGCAACCCGAGGACGTCGATCTTGATGCCCGCCTCCAGCACGCCCTCGATCAGGCACTCGTAGGCGGCGGACATGTCGAAGTCGTTGAGCAGCAGCGTGGCGTTCGGGTTGGCCTCCCGCGCCGCGTCGAACACCATCCTGACCATCGGGATGCGCCCGATCTCGCGGGCGACGCGCGTGATGCCGTTGTCGTACTTGTCGAAGATGGGCATGATCACGACTTCGTTGATGACGTCCCACATGTCGATCAGGCCGGCGAACCCGCCCACCTCGCGCTGGATGCGGGCGACCTGTTCGCGGGCGATCTCGGCGTTCGGCAGGTCCATCAGCCAGTCGGCGGTCACGGTGTGCCAGGCCAGCGGGTGGCCCTTGACCGGGACGCCGCGGTCGGCGAACCAGCGCGCCGTCTTGAGCAGCCGCTCGGTGTCCGGCCGGCCGCGGACGGTCTCGAAGCGCCCCCAGTAGAACGGGAGGGTGGCGAAGTTGAACAGGTCGAACCACAGTTCGGCCAGATGCTCGTCGGCCGGATGATCGGCCTGGTCGGCGGAGGCCTCGCCCAGCGAGCCGGTCGCGCCGCCGGGGCCGGCCTGCCCCTCGGCGTGCAGCTCGCCGTTGGCGAGCGGGATGAAGTCGAACCCGATGCAGCCGAACAGGAACTTGTGGTCGCGCTGGGCGACGAGCACTTCCTGGCCTGCCAGGGGAGCGCCGTCCACGGTCACCGTGAGGGTGGCGTCGGCGGTGCGGTGCTTCTTGATCAGGGGGTCGGCGGCGTGGGCGTGTGCGGCGTGCGACTGCATGGGGACGTCCTCCGAGGGGGGTCGGGAGGTCGGCAGGGATGGCGATCGGGCGGGCCGGAGGAGTCCGCGGCCGTTCACCGCGAGCGCCGTCCGGGTCCGCCCGGGTCCACTCTAGAAGCACGCGGAACGGCGGCCAGGGCCGCCGAGTCCCGGCCGGTCAGCCCACCTCGTCCTCGGTGGGGGTGGGCGTGGGCGTCGGGACGGCGGTGGGCAGGGCGCTGCCCTTCTTCCACTGGTTCCACGTGAGCTGCCAGTAGCTCCAGCCGTTGCGCCAGTCGAGCTTGCGCTTGGTGCCGGTGACCTGGACGACGTCGCCGCGCTGGGCGATGCCGTAGAACCACTTGGCGCCGGCGGGGGTGGCCCGCACGCAGCCGTGGCTCTGGTTGGACCTGCCGAGGAACTGGTAGGCCCCCGCGCTCTGGTGGACGTACTCGCCGCTGTCGGAGATGCGCACCGCCCAGGGGATCTCCAGCTTGTAGTACAGCGGGTCCTTGGGGTCGGTGACGCCCATCCAGCCGGACGTCATGGTCTCCACCGGCTTCTTGCCCATGGCCAGGTGGACGCCGGTGGTGGTCAGGTAGACATCCACGCCGTTCCTGACCAGGCCGCCGCGGCCGGCGCTGATCGGGATGGTCTTGACCAGCTTGCCGTCGCGGCGCACCTTCATGACGTGCTTCTTGGTGTCGACCACCGAGATGTTGGCGGCGCCGACGGCGAAGCGGCGGCTGACGTCCTTGGCGGACTCGTTCCCGGGGATCTGCGACAGGAGGGCCCTGAAGAGCACCTTCTGGTGCGGCTTCCAGTAGGTCCGGGTGCGGTACACGACCTTGCGGTCGGAGATCCACCGCCAGGCGCCCTCGACCGGCTTCTCGGCCTGGACCTGCAGCACCGACTCCACGGCCGCCTTGTTCTTCACCGCCTGGCCGAAGGTGACGATGATCGGGAAGCCGACGCCGATCTTCTCCACCTTCTCGCCCATCGGCGTGATGTCGGCGATGCGCAGCGGCGCCTTGAGCGGACTCATGGCGGCGCCCGCGGCCCTGGCCGGGGTGCTGGAGCTCGGTGTCGCGGCCGGTGAGGGGGCGCCGGCCGTCGCCTGCTGCCGGACGCTCGTGTCGGTGGCGCCCCTGCCCGGCGCGGGTTGTGCGCTTGGCGGGTCCGCCGAGCAGGCCGCCGCGCTGACCAGGGCGGCGATCGCCAGTAACGCGGGGGCCGTCCGCTTCAGGGGGTTCACGCTCTACTCCTTCATATACGTGCTTCGCTCCGGGTGTCATCCGATGCGTTCCTTATGTGAGACACCCGGAAAGCGCGTTATGTGCGCGAACAGCCGATAACGAGTGGGCAACGATGCCTACCGGCGAGTTTGAGCGGCCGGGCCGGCCGGCTGCCCGGCCGATCTGCGGATCCGGCTCAGGTCCAGCTCAGGGGCCGGTCGGAGCCGTCAGGCGACCGGTTCGGGTACGGGTTCCGGAGCGATCTCGGCGGCCGCCCGGCGGGTTCGCAGGGACACGAGGCTGACCGGCACCCCGACCGCCACGATCAGCGCCGCGACGATCAGCGCGAGCCGGTACCCGTCCAGGAACGCCGTGATCGGGACGGCCCCCTCGGCGGCGCTCGCGCTGGACCGCGCGCTGAGGACGGCGCCGAGCACCGTCACCCCCAGCAGGCCGAACACCTCGCGCGAGACGTTGAGCACGCTGGAGGCAAGGCCGGCGCGCGCCTCGGGAAGCGTGCCGAGGATGGCGTTGGTGAGCGGGACGAGCATCGCCGCTCCGAGGCCGTACAGCATCAGCCACGGGAACAGGCCGGCGTAGGTGCCGTGCCGCCCGATGGTCGACATCGCGGCGATCGCGACGGCCATCAGGCCGAGCCCGGACGCGACGGTCGCGGCGGTCCCGACGCGGGCGGCGATGCGCGGGGCGACGGTCGCGAGCGCGACCATGAGCAGGGCCATGGGGACGAACGCCGCGCCGGCCTCCGTCGGGGAGAAGCCGAGCACGTTCTGCAGCCACAGCGCCGTGAAGAAGTAGATGCCGAAGACGCCGAACGCCCACAGCCCCATGGCGAGCGTGCCGCCGCTGAAGATCCGGTCGCGGAACAGCGACAGGTCCAGCATCGGCTCCCGGGCGCCCGACTCCAGCAGGACGAAGGTCACGGCCGCCGCCGCCGCGAGCGCGAAGGCGGCGAGGATGGGGGCCGAGGTCCAGCCCTCGCCGTTCCCCTCGATCAGCGCGTACGTGAGCGCGAAGAGCGCGACCGACGACGCCGCCAGGCCGGGGAGGTCCAGCCGGCGGCGGGCCGGCCTGTCCGAGCGCCCGATGGCCCAGGCTCCGAGGGCCATGGTGACGGCGCCGATCGGCACGTTGATCAGGAAGATCCAGCCCCAGTGCCAGTTCTCGCTGATGAATCCGCCGGTCAGCGGGCCGAGGGCGAGGGCCAGGCCGCCGATCGCGCTCCACACGCCGACCGCGATCCCGCGCTCGCGGGCGTCGGGGAAGGTGACCGAGATCAGCGCCAGCGCCGACGGGGCCAGCAACGCCGCCCCGACTCCCTGGACGCCCCGGCTGAGGATGAGCGTCGTGCCGTCCCCGGCGAGGCCGGCCGCCGCCGAGGCCAGCGTGAACAGCGCGAGGCCGGCCAGGAACACCCGCCGCCGCCCGAACACGTCCGCGAGCCGGCCGCCGACCATGAGAAGGCCGGCGAAGACCAGGATGAACCCGCTGACGATCCACTCAAGACCGGAGATCGTCAAGCCCAGCTCCCGCTGGATGGTCGGGAGCGCCACGTTGACCACGTTGTTGTCCAGATAAGTCATGAAAGTGGCCAGCGAGACGGCCACGAGTGCCCACCAACGACGTTGCACGGTTCCTCCTCCGCAAATCACTTGTACGACGTACATGTACCGCGTACATGTACGTCGTACAGCAGACCTTGTACGTCGTATAGTTGTCAAGTGGCCAACGAGAAGCTGACCCGGGAGACGGTCGTCGAGCAGGCCCTCGCGCTCGCCGACGAAGAGGGCGTGGAGGCGGTGACGATCCGCCGGCTCGCGGGCCGGCTCAAGGTCACCCCGATGGCCCTCTACTGGCACTTCAAGAACAAGGAAGAGCTGATGGCGGCGCTCGCCGAGCACGTCCTGCGCGGCGTGACCGCCGATCTCTCGCCGGACGACCCCTGGCAGGTGCGGCTACGGGCGCTCGTGGAGGCCGTGGTGCGGGCGATGCGCGAGAACCCGTGCGTGCCCGACCTGCTGGGCGCCGTCAAGGACAAACTCGACCTCGAGAGCTTCAACCGGGCCACGGAGGCCGCACTCGACGTGCTCGCGGAGGCCGGGTTCACACCGCGCGAGGCCTACGCCATCTCCTCCTACCTGCTCAACGGCGTGACCGCCCTGGTGAAGGGCTGTCCCGGGTGGTCGGGCGAGCCCGCGGAGGCCGAGGAGCGCCGCCTGCGCAGGGTGAGGCTCGAGTCGATGCCCGGCGACCGCTACCCGCGCATGATCTGCTACGGCGCGACGCTGGCCGAGCCGGTCGATCTCGAGCAGTACTTCAGGTTCGGCGTCGACCTGCTCCTGGGCGGCATCCACACCCTGGCCGCGCGCCCGGAACGGGTCTAGAGCGAGGGCTCGGCGGCGGCGCGGCCCGCCGGGCGGCGGGGGCGGGCACAGGCGGCGGTGACGACGCCGGCGAGCGCGACGGTCGCGAGCACGAGATAGGTCCGCTGGAATCCCGACATGAGCTGCTCCACCGCCACCGGGGACAGGCGCGACAGCGTGCCGGCGTAGACCAGGCCGCGCAGCTCGGGCGACAGCGCGCTGCTCAGCACGGTCAGCGTCGTCGCCACGCTGAGCACGATGCCGACGTTCATGATCATGAGCCGGAAGCCGTTCACCACGCCGAGGCTCTCCGGCGGCAACGCGCTCATGACCTGGGTCGTGTTGCCGGTGAGGAACGTCCCGTTCCCGCACCCGGCGAGGAACAGGCCGACCGCGATGATCCAGTACGGGGTCGCCGAGCCGGTCGAGAGCATCAGGCACAGCAGCCCCGCGAGGTTGAACGCGCAGCCGCCGACCGACAGCAGGTAGGGGGAGACGCGGCGGCCGAGGGCGCCGGCGAGGGGCGAGGCGACCGCCATGCCGATGGGCACGGGGAGCACGGCGAGCGCCGCGGTGAAGGCGTCGAAGCCGCGCGCGGCCTGGAAGTACAGCGCGACCAGCAGCACCAGCGCCGACCGTGACAGGGCGGTGCAGAAGGAGGCGAGGTTGGCGAAGGTCAGCATGCGCTCGCCGAACAGCCGCAGGTCGAGCACCGGGTGGGACGCGCGCCGCTCGACGACGACCAGCAGCGGAACCAGCGCCAGGAAGACCAGCGCGCCCACGAGCACGACCGGACTGGACAGGCCGCGCGAGCCGGCCTCCGACAGGGCGATCAGCGCGGCCGACAGGGCGGCGAAGACGATGAGGTTGCCGGCCGCGTCCACCGGCGTGCGCTCGGCGGCGGGCACCCGGCGCAGCGTCGCCCATCCCCAGACCAGCGCGACCACCCCGGCCGGGACGTTCCCCCAGAACACCCACTGCCAGCCGGCGGTGTCGGCGATGAGCCCGCCCAGAGTCGGCCCGGCGAGCTGGGCCACCGACAGGGTGCCGATGTACACGCCCATGCCCTGGCTGAGACGGTCGGGAGGGAAGGCGTTGGTGATGATGACGGTGCCGTTGGCGAGGATCATCGCCGCGCCGAGCGCCTGGAGTGCCCGCATGGCGATCAGGAACTCGACGCCGGGCGAGAGGCCCGCCAGCAGTGAGCACAGGGTGAACAGCGCGAACCCGGCCAGATAGACCTCGCGCCGTCCGAGCAGGTCGGCCACCCGGCCGAAGAAGACCAGCGTCGCGGTGTTGACCAGCAGGTAGGACAGCAGGATCCAGGAGGCGGCGAACGCGCCGGCCTCGAAATGGCGCACCACCGCCGGCAGGGCGACGTTGAGCGTGCTCGCGTTGACGCCGATGAGCGCGAGCCCGAGGCTGGTGACCGAGCAGACCCGCCAGGCATAGCGGAGCCTCTCGGCGTATTCGGGGGTTCCGGGGATGAGGGTCGTGGCCTTGTCGACGGGGTGGGCGACCATTCCCCCAGTCTGGCGTACGCCGTACGTCCTGATTTATCCCACCATGCCCGCCCTAACCCCCACCGAGCGGAGCGAGGCCAAGCCGGCGCCGCCTCAAGGGCGCCCCGAGCCGCCGAGCGAAGCGAGGCCAAGCAAGCAGCGAACTCCCCTCAGCGGGCGCGCTTGCGGAGGCCTTCCAGGTCGTAGACGATCACCCGGCGCCGGCCCGTCTCGATCAGCCCGCGGTCGCGCAGCGAGCGCAGCGCCTTGCTGACCGCTTCGCGCGACGCGCCCGTCCAGCCCGCCAGCTCGTCCTGCGACAGCGGCAGGGCGACCCGCACACCGCCGTTGGTGGGCTCGCCGAACCGCTCCGCCAGTTCCACCAGCCGGGTCGCCACCCGTCCGGTCGTGTCGAACGCTCCGTATTCGACCCGCTTGCGGTCGGAGTCGCGCAGCCTGCTCACGACCATCTCCAGCAGCAGCACCGCCACCCGGCCGTGATCGTGCAGGAAGCCGGAGAAGTCGCGGACGACGACGCCCTCGATGGCCTCCAGCGCGGTCACCGTGCCCGAGCGCGGCTCGCCGCTGATGGACGACATGTCTCCCAGAAGCGCCCCAGGACCGCGGATGGCCAGCACGACCTCGGTGCCGCCGGCGGTGTAGGACGACACCTTGACCCGGCCGGAGGTCAGCACGAGGACCCAGTCGGAGGTGTCGCCCTCGCTCATGACCGTCGCGCCGCGATCCCACCGCCTCTTGCGGCCGGCGGCGCACAGGTCGTCGGCCTCGTCCTTGGTGAGCAGGGACAGGAACTCTCCCGGCTCGGCGGCTGACGTGGACGTCATCGTTCCTCCAGAGTGAGGGGCAACGCTCGTATCATGCCGCGCGCCCCCGGCACGGTCACGGTCGTTTTCCCGCTACGCGCACCGCGGGTTCGCGTAGTTGTACCGCTTCGCGGCGCACGGCGGTCAGCCGAGCGCCGAGAGCACGAACGCCTCGACGCGTCGCGTCTTGCCCTTGAGGCTGAGCTCGCCCAACGAACGTACCTCGGCGCCGGCGCCGATCTGCTCACGGGTGGTGGCCCCGATGACGACCGTGCCCGGCTCGGCCATCGCCTCAAGGCGCGCCGCCACGTTGACGGCGTCGCCCATCGCGTTGAACCCGCGCAGCTCCGGGCTGCCGATGTTACCCACCAGCGCGAGGCCGGTGTTGATGCCGATGCGGAACCTCGGGTAGCCGGGGTTGCCCGCGGCGATCTCCTCGGCGGCGGCCTGCATCTCCAGCGCCGCGCGCGCGGCGTGCGCGGCGTGGTCGGCCTGCGACGCCGGGGCGTTGAACAGCGCCAGCAGCGCGTCGCCGACGAACTGCACGATCGTGCCGCCATGCCGCAGGATGCAGGGCACCGCGGCGGTGTGGTACCGGTTCAGCATCTCCACTATCTCGCCGGGCGACACCCGCTCGGAGAAGGAGGTGAAGCCCTTCAGATCGGCGAACAGCGCGGTCAGTTCCACCATCGAGCCGCCCAGCGCCGCCTGGTCGGGATCGGCGAGCAGGGACGCCGCCACGTCGGGCGACATGTACTGGCGGAACAGTGTCTCCAGTTCGCGGTACAGGCGGGCGTTCTCCAGCGCGATCGACAGCTGGCTGGCCAGGGTCGCCGCGAGCGCCTCGTCCTGGTTGGTCGTGCCCACGGGGACCTCCAGCGCCCCGGCCACCACGCCCTTGACGGTGAGCGGGTGGATCACCCTGCCGTCGCCGCCGAGCGTCTCGGTGGCCTTGAACTCGTCCACGCCGTAGGCGCGGCCGCCCAGCGTGATCGCGCCGTGGGAGACCAGGCCGATGTGCACGTCCCCGTAGGCTTCGCGGACGCGTTCGAGCGCCCCGGTGAGCAGGGCGTCCTCTCCGAGACCGACGCGCGCCTGACGCCCGACGTCGACCAGCGCGCCGAGCCGCACGGACAGCTCGCGTTCGGCCGCCAGCGCCTGCCCGGCGCGGTCGAGCACCGCCGCCTGGCCCTCGTTCAGCCGGAACTTGCCGGCCAGGCGCAGCGCGACGGGCGCGCGCGAGCCCGTGCCGCTCTCACCCATGCGCCGCAGGTGGCCGACGAGCTCCTCCAGTGCCTGGTCGTACTGCCCCTGGATGCGGCGGATGGTCGCCGCCAGCGTCACCGAGTCGAACAGGCCCTGGCTGGAGCCCTCGCGGCGGAACTGGATGTAGGCGCTGTAGGCGACGAACGCGAAGGCCGCGGTCAGCAGCAGGTGCCACTCCCACCACGACAGCAGCCAGTTGGGCCGGAAGAAACCGGCGACCATGGCCTCGCTGAGCAGGGCGTACGCGGTCATCAGGCTCACCAGCATCGCCGAGGGCCTGCGGCGGTGGATGCGGAACATCAGCATGGCCGACAGGGCGAACAGGGCGGCGCCGATCCAGGAGAAGACGCCGATGGTGGCGCCTCCGGGCGGCGGCGGCGCGCTCAGCGGGGTCAGGCCCTCGACGAGCGAGGCAGCGCCCCACACCACCAGGACGACGACCAGGCCGGCCCGCAGCAGGTCGCCGCTTCGAAGGACGGCCGCGGCCGCGCGCTCGCTCAGCGGCAGCGACGAGGCGAACGCCAGCACCGAGGCGACCATCAGCCCGACCGGCTGGCCGATGTCGAAGCCGTAGCTGCCGGTCGCGAGGATGATCCGCGGCGTCGACAGGCCGTGGAGCAGGAAGAAGCCGGCGCTGCTCAGGAAGACCAGCGACACCAGCAGCAGGCGCGCGTCCTTGTGCCGGGTGGCGGCCTGGCTGATCATCACGCCGAGGACGACGTTCACGCCGGCCACCAGCACGATCAGCCAGAAGTGGCTCGGCGGGTGCTCCCAGCGGATGTTGAGCTGCGCGGGAAAGGCGAGCAGCAGCCACAGACCGAGCAGCGGCACGGCCAGGTGGAGGGCCCACACGATGCCCCGCACCGGGTGTGTCGCGGGCGGCAGGTAGGGCGAGAACGCGAGGCCGTCGTCCACGCCGGCCCCGGCGTCGTCCTCCCCTGCGGAGCGTCCCTCCTCCGTGGTGGTCGCCTGGGACCCCGAAGTCCGTGCGGGAGCCCCGCCGGAGGGTCCAGGCGCCGTTCGAGGCTCATGTGCCGCCGTCGTCCTCGCGGTCGCCCTGGGGATCGGCGTCGCCGCCGGACCGACCCTCTCGAACAGCACCGTCTCGGAAGCGGCGTCGCCTGGACCCGCCTCCTCCTGACCTGCCTCGTCCTGACCCGGCTCGTCCCGACGCGCCTTTTCCTGACCCGGCTCGTCCTGCCCCGCCTTGTCCTTACCCGGCTTGTCGTGACCCGGCTCCGTCTCGGGCCCCGCCGGGGCCTCGGAGGCGCCGGCCGGCGTCCGCGGTGGCGTCACGTGATCGGGCACGGTGTCCGCCTCCGCCTCGGACTCGGTGGACGCGCGCGTGTGATCGTTCGACGGCATCGTTGCCTCCGCATCAGCCAGTCGAGTTCCCCCCGAACGTGCCGATTATCCCGTCAGTCAGCGCCGTCGGCGAATGGAGGTGTCGGCGGGGGAGATATCGAGATCGAACTGAGCTGCGGGTATGCAGAGGTATGCCCGAAACTTCGGTTAGTTTGGCGGGGCCTGGTCCCATTTATCCCTTTAATGGATGACCGGTTCAGGTCACGGAGGCGGTGGATCTTCTGTGGGGGATCCACCGCCTGGCCGCGACCGTCAGGACGCGAAGACCGCCGGCAGCGTCGCCTCGTGGACGCCGCGCAACTCGTCCACCGGAACCTCCAGCACGCCTTCGACCTTGAGCGCGGACCCACCGGTCAGGCCGATGCAGTAGGAGGGCACCTCGCGCCGGGCGCACAGGTCGGCGAGCTCCTCGTAGGACTCGGGCCGCACGGCGAGCAGCACCCGGGCCGTGGACTCGCTGAACAGGTCGACGAACGCGTCGTCGCCGGGGAGTTGCACCGTGCCGCCCACGCCGCGGGCCAGGCACGCCTCGGCCAGGGCGACGGCCAGGCCGCCGTCCGACACGTCGTGGGAGCCCTCGATCAGGCCGCGGCCCGCGGCCTCGACCAGGACGCCGGCCAGCGCGCGCTCGGCCTCCAGCGCGACCGCCGGGGGCAGCCCGCCCAGGTGGCCGTGGGCCACGTACGCCCACTCGGAGCCGCCGAACTCGGCGTGGGTGTCGCCGAGCAGGACGATCTTCAGACCGGGGGCGGTGAACCCGTGACGGACGCGCTTGCGGACGTCGTCCAGCACGCCGAGCACGCCCACGACCGGGGTCGGGTGGATCGCCGTGGAGCCGGTCTGGTTGTAGAAGGAGACGTTGCCGCCGGTCACCGGCACACCGAGCGTCTTGCAGGCGTCGGCGAGGCCGCGCACGGCCTCGGCGAACTGCCACATCACCTCGGGGTCCTCAGGGGAGCCGAAGTTCAGGCAGTTGGTCACCGCCAGCGGACGCGCCCCGGTGACCGCCACGTTGCGGTACGCCTCGGCCAGCGCGAGCTGGGCGCCGGCGTAAGGGTCGAGCTTGGCGTAGCGGCCGTTGCCGTCGGTGGCGAGGGCGATGCCGCGGTCGGTCTCCTCGGCTCCGGGCATCACCTCGCCGATGCGCAGCACGCCCGCGTCGGCCGGCATGGCCAGCACGGTGTTGCCCCGCACATAGCGGTCGTACTGCGAGGTCACCCACTCTTTGGAGGCCAGGTTCGGCGAGCCGAGCAGCGTGAGCAGCGTCGCCCGCAGGTCGTCGGGCCGCTCGAGCCGCGCGGGGTCGTCGGCGTTGAGCGCGGACTGGCCCTGCGGCTCGTGGAACGGGCGCTCGTACACCGGGCCGTCGTCGGCCGCGGTGCCCGGCGGGATGTCCACGATGACCTCGCCCTTCCAGGTCATCACCAGCCGGCCCGTGTCGGTGACCTCGCCGATCACCGTGGCCGGGACGTCCCACCTGGCGCAGATCGCCATGAAGGCGTCGATGTCCTCGGGGGTCACGACGGCCATCATGCGCTCTTGCGACTCGCTCATCAGGATCTCCTCGGGGAGGAGTGAGGGGTCGCGGAGCGGGACGAGGCCGAGGTCGACGCTCATGCCGCCGGTGCCCTTGGCGGCGAGCTCGGTCGTGGCGCAGGACACCCCGGCGGCGCCGAGATCCTGGATGCCGACCACCACGTCGGCCTCGAAGAGCTCCAGGCAGCACTCGATGAGGAGCTTCTCCATGAACGGGTCGCCGACCTGCACGGCGGGGCGCTTGGCGTGCGACTCGTCCTCGAACGTGGCCGAGGCGAGCACCGACGCGCCGCCGATGCCGTCGGGGCCGGTGCGCGCGCCGAACAGCACGACCTTGTTCCCCGGGCCGGGTGCGGTGGCCAGCTTGATCTGGTCCTTGCGAAGCAGGCCGACGCACAGCGCGTTGACCAGCGGATTGCCGATGTAGCAGGGGTCGAAGGCGAGCTCGCCGCCGATGTTGGGCAGGCCGAGGCAGTTGCCGTAGGAGCCCACGCCCTCGACGACGCCCGGCAGCACCCGCCGGGTGTCGGGGGCGTCCAGGGCCCCGAAGCGCAGGGCGTCCATGACCGCCACCGGCCGCGCGCCCATCGACATGATGTCGCGGACGATGCCGCCGACGCCGGTGGCCGCGCCCTGGTGGGGCTCGACGTAGGACGGGTGGTTGTGCGACTCGATCTTGAAGGTGGCCGCCCAGCCGTCGCCGATGTCGACCACGCCGGCGTTCTCGCCCATGCCGACCAGCAGCGCCTCGGAGGCGGGGGCCTTGGTGCCGAACTGGCGCAGGTGCACCTTGGAGGACTTGTAGGAGCAGTGCTCGCTCCACATGACCGAGTAGATGGCCAGCTCGGAGGAGGTGGGCCGGCGTCCGAGGATCGTCCGCACACGCTCGTACTCGTCGGCCTTCATACCGAGCTCGACGTACGGCTGCGGCTCGTCCGGGGACTCGGTGGCCCGCTTGACAGAGTCGATCATGTGTTCTCCTCGCGCGTCGCTCGCGCCGGCTCCGGTCGTGGCTTCACAGGTTCACGAACTTCTTCAGGATCGAGGTGAAGAAGCCGCGCCCGTCCACGCTGGGGGCGCCGGTCAGCTCCTCGACGGCGTGCTCGGGGTGGGGCATGAGGCCGACGACGTTGCCGGCCTCGTTGCAGATGCCCGCGATGTCGTTCATCGAGCCGTTGGGGTTGCCGCCCAGGTAGCGGAAGACGACCTGGCCGCCGGCCTCCAGGGCGCCGAGCGTCGCGGCGTCGGCGACATAACGGCCCTCGCCGTGCTTGACCGGCAGCAGGATCTCCTGGCCGGAGGCGTAGTCGCCCGTCCAGGCAGTGGCGGCGTTCTCCACCAGGACGCGCTGGTCGCGGCAGACGTAGTGCAGGCCCTCGTTGCGGGTGAGCGCGCCGGGCAGAAGGTGCGCCTCGCAGAGGATCTGGAAGCCGTTGCAGGTGCCGAGGACCGGCAGTCCGGCACGCGCCGCGGGGATCAACTCGTCCATCAGCGGCGCGAAGCGGGAGATGGCCCCACAGCGAAGGTAGTCACCGTAGGAGAACCCGCCGGGCAGGAATACGGCGTCGACGCCCTTCAGGTCGCGGTCGGCGTGCCACAGCGGGACCGCCTCTGCGCCCGCGTGCCTGATGGCCCGCGCCGCGTCCTGATCGTCAAGAGTTCCGGGAAAAGTGACCACGCCCACACGGGCAGCACCCATGGTCTCGTACCCCTCCACATGCGAGCGCCGCGCCGACGTCTCGGATCATCGACGGCGGTCTGCGGCGGTACACCTCAGGTTACCCGCTGCCCCCGAGCGGCCGATCCGGCGACCTCCGTCGCGCAGGTAGACGAAGGAGAGGTCGCCAGGACCGGGAACGCGGAGAGGGTGAACCACAGGATGTGGCGGGGATGGTCCTCGGTGTAGCCCCAGCGGGTGGACAGGGCCCGGATCAGGCGGATCCCCGGCCGGACGCCGTCGGGTCGTCGCCGTGCTGGGCGGGGACGCTCGGGACGGTCGCGCCACCGTCGTCGGCGACCTCGACGCGCACGTCGTCGTTCTCCTCGATCGTCACGGCGACGCGGATGACCGCGGAGTCGATGTGCGCGAGGGAGTTCGTGGCGGCCTCCGAGATCAGCAGCACCGCGTCGTCGCGGCGGGGATGACCGTCCAGGATCTTGCCCAGCCAGCGGCGGGCCTCGGCCACGGACGTGCCGGTGGCCGGGAAGGCGGCGGTCTCGGTTCTCGGCACAGGGGGCTCATGGCGTCGGGTGTCCTTGGTGGGAGATGCGGAGGCGGGGGCGGGGCGGGGCCGTTCAGGCGGCGGCCAGGACCGGGGGGTGTGACGGGGAGTGGAGCACCCACTCCTGCTCGGCCTGGCGTATCCGGCTCAGGAGATCCTGAGCGGTGCGGGCCTCGACGACCAGCGGCTCCGGGGTCGGGTACAGCGCCAGGGCGTGAAAACGGCGGCTCCACGGCCCGTACATGATCGTCCAGGCCGGCTCCATCCGATCCAGCAGGACGGCGGCGGCGCGCTCGGCCAGGTCGGGGGTACCGTGATCGACGCGTTCGACCTCGACATACGGCCGTCCGAGAGCGTGCCGGCCGATCCGCTTGCCGCGACGCCGCCCGAACAGGCGCCACAGGCTTTTAGGCTCCATCACAGGTCAGGACCTACTTCCTGAGCGGGGACCCGCGTGGCGTTGCCATCGTCTGCGGGTCCCGCCGTTTCACGACTACGAGCTGTAGCAGCGTCATCGTGAACGGTGACCGGAGGTCATGGAAGGACAACGGCGTGGTCCGGTGTGGTCACGCGGCAAGACCACAGGGACCGGGGCCTGCGCGTGCATGCTCTGAGTAATCAGATGGTAACTTTCCGCCATGCCTGCTTCTCCGCACGAGGCACTGCACCGGATCTTCCAGCGACGCACCGAGTTGCTCTCTCGCGTCCTGCGCAACGAACTGGGCATGCCCGTCCCCGACCCGGTCAAGGTCGAGATCATGAACGTCGACCTCACCGACCTGGAACCCGTCTCCCGCTGGGTCGACTCCCTGCTGATGCTGCACTATCCCGACAGACAGGTGATCGTCGCCATCGAATCTCAGACCAACAAGTCCGATGAGAAGCGTCGCCGATGGGCGCGCTATGTTGCCCACCTGCACGACATCCACAAGTGTGACGTGCTGCTCATCGTCACCTGCCGTAGCGCTGCCACCGCACGCTGGGCCGAAAAGACGTATGCGGTCGGCCTGCCCGAGTGGGACACCCTGACCGTCACCCCTCTGGTGCTCGGCCCTACCAACGTCCGGGCCATTCTCGACCGGGACCTGGCGGCCGCGGACATCCACTTCGCCATCCTGTCAGCGGTCGTACACGCACGGTCACAGCAGGCGAATGCGATACTCGAAGTACTGTCCGACGCACTCCGCGACATCGACGAGCAAGAGGCCGTCGGCCTGGCCGAGTTCACCGAATCCGGGCTCGGCAGGGGACGCGCACGAGACATTTGGAGGACGTTGATGGCCACCAGAACCTACCCCTACATCTCGGAACTCCGCGCCAAGGGCCGCGAAGAGGGCCGCGAAGAGGGTCGCGCGGAGGGGCGCGCGGAGGGGCGCGCGGAGGGTCGCGCGGAGGGGCGCGCGGAGGGGCGCGAAGAGGGTCGCGCGGAGGGCCTGGCCGAAGGCGAGACCAAAGGGGAGATCAGGGGGGAGATCAAGTCCATTCTGCTGGTGCTGAAGGGGCGTGGCCTGGCCGTCTCCGAGGAGCAGCGGGAGCGCATCTCGTCGGCGGACGCCGCCCAGCTCGAGAAGTGGCTCCTGCATGCGAGCGCCGTCACGACCACCGACGAGCTGCTGGCCTGATGGGCGCCAAGGAAGACCCCGACCCCTACGTCTCCGCCATCCGCGCCAAGGGGCGCGCGGAGGGTCGCGCGGAGGGTCGCGCGGAGGGTCGCGCGGAGGGTCGCGCGGAGGGTCGCGCGGAGGCGCGAGCGGAGGCGCGAGCAAGGGGCATGGCCAAGTCTCTTCCGCTGGTACTGAAGGGGCGTGGCCTGGTTATCTCCGAGGAGCAGCGGGAGCGCATCACGTCCTGCCGGGACGAGGAACAGCTCGAGAAGTGGCTCCTGCGCGCATGCGCCGTCGCGACCACCGACGAGCTGCTGGCCTGATGGTCGATGAGATGTTCTGACCAGTGGAAGTCGCCGGCTGCGTAGCGGCGTCGAGGAGTCATGTTGACCGCCCTGCTTGATAGGTGGTCTGACGGCACGGAAATCAGTGGCGGTTTCGCGATCTCACATGGCTACTCTTCGAAGTGATGCGATTATCAATAGTGACTGAATGGTGGAGGGGTGACGGAATGGTCATGCGTGGCCATTCCGGAGCCCATGGTCGCGGGGGTGTCATGAGCGCGATCGACCCGCACGCCTCACCTTGGTGCCTGTTCGGTGCGGTGATGCGGCACTGTCGTGGGAGCAGGCCGAATCTCGGGCTGCGGCGGGCGGCCGAGCAGATGTACACCGACTTCTCCAACCTGGCCAAGTGGGAACGCGGCGAACGGGTGCCCCCGCCGGACATGATCATGCGCCTTGACCAGGTGTACGGGGCGCAGGGCATCCTGACCGCGTTGTACGCGACGCTGGAGCGACTTGATGCCGCCGAGTCGGAGCAGCGGAATGCGGGTAGATATCGCGGAAACTCCGCATATTGCAACGGAGATGACGACATGGAACGCCGTGCCGCCCTCCAGTTCCTCGCCGGCCTTGGCACGCTCGGCAGCCTGGGAATCTCCGGCGAACCCCTGCGCCAGTTGCTCGACATCTCCCTCGGGCAGGAGCACCGCAGTCTCGAAGACTGGGACCTGGCCTGCGCCGACCACCTGCACGCGCTACGCACCCGGCCCCCGGCGCAGGTCGCCACCGATCTGATCATCGATCTGTACGCGCTGCGCCGCCAACTGGACACCGCCACCCCGGCCGACCAGATCGAGCTGCAACGCAGCATGGCGGTGCTCGCGTCCTTGCACGCCATTGTCCTGACCTATATGGACGATCACGGCGGGGCGATGCGCTGGTGGCGCACCGCACGGCAGGCCGCGGACCTCTCTGGTGACCTGGCTCTTCGCCTGTTGGTCAGATGCGAGGAGGCCGGGCACGGTTTGTACGGCCAGCGGTCCCCCCAGGCCGTACTCGAGTTGGTACGTCGCGCCCAGCAGCTCACCCAAGATCCGGATGCCGATCTGATGACCACCGAGGCCAAGGCCTTGTCCATGCTCGGCAGGCACGACCAGGCGCTCGACACGTTGCACAGCCTGCATGAAACCGCTGACAAGGGTTTCGCCCCGGACTACTACGGCTTCTGGACGCCGAACCGCATCTATTTCACCGAGAGCTGGGTGTACGCCGCTGCGGGCCAGGAGTTGGCGGCGGAAACCGCCCGTAGCAATGTGCTCAAGCACAATCGGAGCTACATCCACCCGGTCAACGCTGACCTCCATCGGGCGCTGTGCACAGTCGTCCAAGGTGGAATCGATGACGGGATGCACCAGGCGGCGACGACAATCGACGCGCTCAAGCCCAGCCAACGAGTCCGTCATATCACCGAAACGGGGCACATCGTGCTCCGTGCCGTACCGCGCGACCAGCGGGATCGCCCCTCCGTTGCCGAGTTTCGAAAGGTGCTGGCAGTCGAACCCGTCCGAGGTGGCTGAAGAGAGTCGGATCTACTAGGGCATCCCCGCCCGGGCCCGCAAGGTCGTGACGAGCAGGTCGTGGGCGGGGCGGGGGGTGGTCGGGAGGAGCTCGATGAGGTCGGTGTGGTGAGCTTCCAGGACGCCGGCCTTGGCGTTGGAGAAGAGCGAGAGCGTATGGGTGACCTGGTACGGCTCCAGGCCACCGCCGGCGGCCAGGGCCGCCCGCGTCTCCGAGAGGGAGAGGCTCCGGTAGCCGACCTTCCGGCCGAGCGCCTGTGTCAGCGCCTCCGCGATCTCCGTCCCGCCGATCGCGACCAGGCCCTCGAGTTCGTAGGCCCTGCCCGCGTGGCGGCTGCGGTGGCCTGAGATCAGGTCCCGCTCGGTCTCGGCCGCGACGCGGACCGCCACGTCGGCGAGATCCCGCCTGTCGACGACGGAGACGCGGCCGGAACCCAGCGCGGCCGCGAAGACGCCGGTCGTGGCCGCGGACGCGGCGGCCTCCGTGGCGAGCCCGAGGACGATCTCGGTGTACAGGCCGTTGCGCAGAACGGTGACGTCGAAGGGGGCGGCGGCCAGGCGGGCCTCGGTCCAGCGGTGCGGGAGCGCGATGGTCATCAGGTCACCCGAGCCGGCCAGGCTGGTGTAGATGACGTGCCGTACGCCCGCCGCGGTGGCCGCCTCCGCCACCGCGTCATGACGGGCGATCACGATGTCGTCCTCCGCGTAGCCGGCGGAGATGAACACCAGTGTGTCCACGTCCCGGAGACCTTCCGCCAGAGTCTCCGGATCGTCGAAGTCGATCCGGCGGGCGGCCGAACCGTCGCCGGTGCGCGTGCCCGCGACCACCTCCAGTCCTTCCAGTTCTGCAAGTCCTTCGAATATCAGGCCACCCAGTGCGCCTGAAACGCCTGTGACGAGAATCATCGGTGCGCTCCCCGTGTTGGTGTCGAAAGGAAACGACACCAAGCATCCGCGTGACCCTGCGGAGCAGGAAGAAGGCACTTTGATGTCAGCCACGAACATCACGGTCACCTCCCAGCTCACAGACGCCGTGCCCTTAGGCCCATGTGGAGATGACGACTGCGGGATCCGCGACGTCCTGGACAGGCTCGGCGACCGCTGGACCGTACTGGTGCTCGTCGAGCTGTCGAAGGGCGTCCGGCGCTTCAATCAGCTCCATCGGGCCATCCCGGGGCTCTCGCAGCGGATGCTGACCGTCACCACCAAGCGTCTGTGCCGCGACGGCTTCGTCGAACGGACCGCCTACCCGACCATCCCGCCGCAGGTCGAATACCGCCTCACCGACATGGGACGCGGCCTCGCCGACACGGCGTTCGTTCTGGCGGACTGGTCCCGTGCGAACAAGGAGGCCATCGCCGCCGCTCGCGACCGGTGGGATGCCGAGCACGAGTGACGGTCATGCCGCGCCGCCGCGTCCGCGACGCGGCGGTCGGGGCGGCGCACCGTCCGGGCGGGTGGGGAGGATGGGGGCACCGCGGATGGCGCGGCGCACCGTCCTGCTGGGTGGGGACGATCGGGGGCGCCGCGGGTGGCGTGGTGCGTTGTTCCGCTGGGCCGGAGGTGAGGTCAGACCGCGGTGAGTTCGCGGTCGTGGGTGGCGAGCCAGTCTTCGTCCCAGTCGAGTTCCTTGCGCAGGCAGACGGTGGTGCCGTTGCCGGGGGTGATGTCGAAGGAGATCTCGTCGACGACCGACTGCATGATGAGGATGCCGCGTCCGTGCTCGGCGTCGCCCGAGGGGTACTGCCGGGGGATGGCCCCGAGCCCGAGGCCGTTGTCGGCGACGCGGAGCTCGCAGCGACCCTGGCCGATGGCGGCGGTCACCGCGTAGCGCTTGGAGGGCCCGCCGTGCCGGACGGCGTTCGCACAGGCCTCGGAGGTGGCCAGGAGCACGTCGGACACGCAGGCTTCGGTGACGCCGATGCAGCGGAGGGTGTCCCCCAGAACCCGCCGGACCATCGGGATGCCCATGGCATCCCGCGGCAAGGCCAACGAGAACTCAATATCCACCGGACTCCTCCGCGACGCCGAAAGTCACGTGGGGGAGGTTCCCCGGAGAATCAGGGCTAACCGCAGAATCACGCTGTTGTTATTTACTGTTGGTCAGACGCTTGCTTTCTGACCCAACCCAATCTCCCTTATGCGTGATTTGTCCGCCTTTGGGGCTGAAGGTGGGGGAGCCTTACTCCGCCTCGACCCGCACAGAATAGTCCTCGATGACGGTGTTGGCGAGGAGGGTCTCGGCCATCTTGCGGACGTCCGCCAGCGCCGCCTCGTCGGCCGGGCCGTCGATCTCGACCTCGAACCTCTTGCCCTGCCGCACCTCGGCGACGCCCGAGAAGCCGAGCCGCGGGAGCGCCCGGGCGATCGCCTGCCCCTGCGGATCGAGGATCTCCGGCTTGAGCATGACGTCGACGATGACGCGTGCCACGTGTACCCCCTGTTCGTGCCGCCGGCTCCCCACTCGGGTCCGGCCTGGTCCGGCGGGACAAGCCTAACGGGTGCGGGCTCCGTCGCCTGTCCCCGGCCCGGGCTGGGGTGCTGGGCCCCCTAGCTGCACACTGGGGCGTGGAATGGTGTGCGACAGGGCGCATCGGGAACGGGAGAAGTGTGGAAGACGAGGTGGCCGGTCTTGCGCAATGGCCTGTGATGTCTGCCACCATGTCCCCAAACGCGGGCGTACCGCCACCAGTAGGTATGGACCCGTGTCAACTGGCCGAACCTCGATGGTGATCCCATCAGCATGGCCCTGAACGCACAGGAGCGGCACGTGACATTCGACGCCTCTGGTGGTGCCGAGGCACCCCCCGAGCTCGTCCAGCTTCTCACCCCGGAAGGTGAGCGCGTCGAGCATCCCCTCTACGACATCGACCTGACGCCGGAGGAGGTGCGCGGCCTCTACCGCGACCTGGTCCTGGTGCGGCGTGTCGACAAGGAGGCCGTGGCCCTCCAGCGACAGGGCGAACTCGGCATCTGGGCCTCACTGCTCGGGCAGGAGGCCGCCCAGATCGGTTCGGGGCGCGCCCTGACCGACGTGGACATGGCCTTCCCGACCTACCGCGAGCACGGCGTGGCCTGGTGCCGCGGGGTCGACCCGGTGAACCTGCTCGGGCTCTTCCGCGGCGTCAACCACGGAGGCTGGGACCCCGCCGAGCACAACTTCCACCTCTACACGATCGTCATCGGCAGCCAGACCCTGCACGCCGTCGGCTACGCCATGGGCATCCAGCGCGACGGCGCCGACGCCGCGACGATCGTCTACTTCGGCGACGGGGCCACCTCCCAGGGCGACGTCAACGAGTCGTTCATCTGGGCGTCGGTGTTCAACGCTCCCGTCGTGTTCTTCTGCCAGAACAACCAGTGGGCCATCTCCGAGCCCCTGGAGAAGCAGTCGCGCATCCCCCTGTACCGCCGGGCCAGCGGGTTCGGCTTCCCCGGCGTCCGTGTGGACGGGAACGACGTCTTCGCCTGCCTGGCCGTCACCCGGCAGGCGCTGAAGAACGCCCGCGAGGGCCAGGGGCCGATGCTGATCGAGGCGTTCACCTACCGCATGGGCGCCCACACCACCTCCGACGACCCGACGCGTTACCGCGTGGCGGGGGAGCTCGAGGCGTGGAAGCTCAAGGACCCGATCGAGCGCGTCAAGGCGTACCTGTTCAAGAACCAGTTCGCCGACCAGGACTTCTTCGACTCCATCGAGGCCGAGGCCGCCGACCTCGGCCGGGACGTCCGCAAGCGCTGCCTGGAGATGCCCGACCCCCACCCGCTGGAGATCTTCGAGAACGTGTACACCGAGCCCCACGCGCTGCTGGCCGAGGAACGCGAACAGTACGCCGCCTACCTGGCGAGCTTCGAGGGAGGCGAGCGATGACCACGCTGACGCTCGCCAAGGCGATCAACGAGGGCCTGCGCACCGCCATGGAGGACGACGACAAGGTCCTCATCATGGGCGAGGACGTCGGCAAGCTCGGCGGGGTGTTCCGGGTCACCGACGGGCTGCAGAAGGACTTCGGAGAGAGCCGCGTCATCGACACCCCGCTCGCCGAGTCCGGCATCATCGGCACCGCCATCGGCCTCGCGCTGCGCGGCTACCGTCCGGTGTGCGAGATCCAGTTCGACGGGTTCGTCTTCCCCGCCGCCGACCAGATCATCACGCAGCTGGCCAAGATGCCGCTGCGCTCGCTCGGCAAGCTCCGGCTGCCGATCGTCGTCCGCATCCCCTGCGGCGGCGGCATCGGCGCGGTCGAGCACCACAGCGAGTCGCCGGAGGCGTACTTCACCCACACCGGCGGCCTGCGCGTGGTGGCGTGCTCCAACCCCGTGGACGGCTACCACATGATCCAGCAGGCGATCCGGTGCGACGACCCGGTCATCTTCTTCGAGCCCAAACGGCGTTACTGGGACAAGGCCGAGGTCGACCGGGACGCGGAGCCGATGCCGTTCGACCGCGCCCAGACCGTGCGCCCGGGCACCGACGTGACCGTGCTGGCGTACGGCCCGATGCTGAAGACCTGCCTTGAGGCCGCCGCCGCGGTCGAGGAGGAGGGCCGCTCGCTGGAGGTCATCGACCTGCGCTCGCTCAACCCCCTGGACACCGGCCTGATCTACGAGTCCGTACGGCGCACCGGCCGCTGCGTGGTGGCCCATGAGGCGCCGGTCTTCTCCGGGCTCGGCGCGGAACTGGCCGCGCGCGTCACCGAGGCGTGCTTCTACAACCTGGAGGCGCCCGTGCTGCGGGTCGGAGGCTTCTCGACGCCCTACCCGCCGTCCCGGCTGGAGGACGACTACCTGCCCGACCTGGACCGGGTGCTGGACACCGTCGACCGTACGTTCGCCTTCTAGGAGGGGCTGTGCTTCGCGAGTTCAAGCTCCCCGACGTCGGTGAAGGCCTGACCGAGGCCGAGATCGTCAAATGGCACGTCGCCGTCGGCGACCAGGTCGAGATCAACCAGACGATCGTGGAGATCGAGACGGCCAAGGCCGTCGTCGAGCTGCCCTGCCCCTTCGAGGGCGTGGTCAGTTCCCTCATGGCCGCCGAGGGCGAGACCGTCGACGTCGGCCGCCCGATCATCGCGGTGGACGACGGCGAGGGCGGCCCCGCGGCCTCCGCGGGCGCCTCCGCGGGCACCGGCGCCCCGGCCGTCTCCGGCCCCGGCGCTCCCGCGGCCCCCGCCGAGGGCGGTCCGGTGTCGCGCGCGGCGGCACTGGCCGACGACATGATCCCCAGCCTGCCCGCGAGCGCCCCGGCGCGCCAGCCGGTGCTGGTCGGATACGGCGTCAAGCCGGGCGCCACCACCCGCCGTCCCCGCAAGTCCTCCGCCCAGACGTCCCCGGGCGCCGCCTCCACGGCCCAGGGGGCGCAGGCCCCGGGCGCTCCGGCGCAGCCCGTTCGACCCGTTCAGCCCGCTCCGGCCTCGCTCGTCCCGGACCAGCCCGCCTCCGCGCCGGCCACGCACGCGCCCGGAAGGGTCGCGGTGCTGGCCAAGCCCCCGGTGCGCAAACTGGCCCGAGACCTCGGCGTGGACCTCACCGCCCTCACCGGCACCGGCCCGAGCGGTTCGATCACCCGGGACGACGTGCACGCGGCCGCCGAGGGCGCGGCGCCCGCGGCCGTCCCGGCCGTCCCGGGCGTCGCACCCTCCCAGTACGCCGGCCTGGCCGCAGGCGAGCGGGAGGAGCGCATCCCGGTCAAGGGCGTGCGCAGGGCCACGGCGGCCGCCATGGTCGCCTCGGCCTTCACCGCCCCGCACGTGACCGAGTGGCTGCAGGTCGACGTGACCGCCACCATGGACGCCGTACGGCGGCTGCGCGAGCTGCCCGATTTCGCCGAGGTCAAGGTCTCGCCGCTGCTGCTGGTCGCCAAGGCGCTGCTCACGGCCGTCCGGCGGCACCCGCTGATCAACTCCACCTGGACGGGGGAGGAGATCGTGGTCAAGCGGTATGTGAACCTCGGCATCGCCGCGGCCACGCAGCGCGGGCTCATCGTGCCGAACGTCAAGGAGGCGCAGGCGATGTCCCTGCCCGAGCTGGCCGGGGCGCTGGGCGAGCTGACCGAGAAGGCCAGGTCGGGGCGGTGCACCCCCGCCGACCTGACCGGCGGAACGATCACGATCACCAACGTGGGCGTGTTCGGCGTGGACGCGGGCACTCCCATCCTCAACCCGGGCGAGGCGGCGATCCTGGCGTTCGGCCAGGTGCGCGACCTGCCATGGGTGGTGGACGGCCAGATCGTGCCGCGCAAGGTCACCACGCTGGCGCTGTCGTTCGACCACCGCGTCGTGGACGGCGAAGTCGGCTCGTACGTGCTGCGCGACGTGGGCGCGATGCTCCAGGATCCTCTGCGCATGCTCGCCTGGAGCTGATCGGCCTTCTTCGCCGGGAACCGGCGGCTCACCCCCGGACGGCGCCCGCCGCCTTGCGGGGGTGAGCGGGCTCCGCGGGGCGCCCGCCAGGCGGTGGCGGCCGGGCGGCGGGCCCCTGCGCGGCGTCGACCGCGGGCCCCTGCGCGGCGTCGACCGCGGGCCCCTGCGCGGCGTCGACCGCGGGCCGCTCGCGTGCCTTGTCCGGCCTGGCCTTACGCTGGCGGTCTGCCATCGCTGAAGGAGAGATCATGTTCCGGCACGTCGTGATGTTCACCTGGGTCGCGGGCACCACCGAGGAGCAGAAGGCCGAGGTCGAGGCCGGGCTGAAGGAGCTGCCGGTGGCGATCCCGGAGATCCGCCGCTACGAGGTCGGCAGGGACGCGGGCATCAACCCGGGCAACCACGAGTTCGTCGTCGTGGCCGACTTCGACTCGGTCGAGGACTACCTGGTCTACCGCGACCACCCCGTGCACCGGGCGGTCATCGCCGACGTCATCCGGCCGATCCTCGCCTCCCGGTCCGCGGTGCAGTACACCCTGTGAGGCGGTTGCCGTACGGCCTGTGAGGCGGTGCCGCACAGCCTGTGAGGCGGTGCCGTACGGCGTCATGAGGCGGCGCCCGCACGAACCTGTGCGGGCGGTGCGGCACGGCCGTGAGGCGGTGCGGCGCCGTCGGCCAAGAGCGGCTCGCGGGGCGGCGAGGTCAGACGGTGGGCGGGTGGTTCTCGCGGTGATCGGGGTAGTCGTGGTGATCCGGGTACTCGCCTTCGGAGATGGCGCCGCGGCGGGACATGAGGAAGAAGCTCAGCAGCAGCCCCACAACGCCGACGATCATGAAGATGACGCCGATGATGTCGATGTGCACCGAGCTGCCCAGCACGTCGGGATCGATCGCGAACTTCAAAATCGCCCCGACGGTCAGAAAGAAGATACTGACCCCGATGCCCATCCAGACCTCCGGGACTCGTGTTCGGTATAGAACGCTACGCGGCAGGGTAATACCCAGCCGCGCGCGGAACACTACCGATCTCGGCGCCCTTCCAGCACGATTTCCCCGTGCCCGCCGGGCGATCTGCGCCCGGCGGGCACGGCGGGCCGTGCGCGGCGTGTCCGAGACCCCGGGTCAGAAGGCCTCTTCGGGCAGCTCCATCAGGCTCTGGTCGGTCGCGGCGAGCGTCCGGCGCTCGGCGGACAGGCGGGGAAGGACGGTCTGGGCGAAGAAGGACGCGGCGGCCACCTTGCCGGTGTAGAACGCCTTGTCGCGGTCGGAGGCGCCCAGGGACTTGAGGGCCACGTCGGCCTGGCGGAGCAGCAGCCAGGCGATCACCAGGTCGCCGAGGGCGAGCAGGAACCTCGTGGTGTTGAGGCCGACCTTGTAGACCTCCTTCGGGTTCTCCAGCGACCCGATCGCCCACCCGGCCATGGTGTCGGCCATCGCCTTGACCTCGCCGGCGGCCTCGTCGAGCAGCTTCCGCTCCTCCTTGAGCCTGCCGTTGCCGGCGTCGGAGGCGGCGAAGCCGGTGATGTCGGCCAGCAGCGCGCCGAGCGCGGCGCCCTGGTTGCGCAGGACCTTGCGGAAGAACAGGTCCTGGCCCTGGATGGCCGTGGTGCCCTCGTACAGCGAGTCGATCTTGGCGTCCCGGATGTACTGCTCGATCGGGTAGTCCTGGAGGTAGCCCGAGCCGCCCAGCGTCTGCAGCGAGCGGGCCAGCATCTCGTACGAGCGCTCGGAGCCGACGCCCTTCACCAGGGGGAGCAGCAGGTCGTTCATCGCCTCGGCCGCGGCGTCCCTCGTGCCCTCGAACTCGGCGATCTGCACCGCGTCCTGGAAGGTCGCCGTGTACAGCACCAGCGCCCGCAGGCCCTCGGCGTAGGACTTCTGGAGCATGAGCTCGCGGCGGACGTCCGGGTGGTGGGCGATGGTGACGCGGGGAGCGGTCTTGTCGGCCATCCTGGTCAGGTCGGCGCCCTGCACGCGCTGCTTGGCGTACTCCAGCGCGTTGAGGTAACCGGTGGACAGGGTGGCGATCGCCTTGGTGCCGACCATCATGCGCGCGTGCTCGATGATCATGAACATCTGCTTGATGCCCTCGTGCACCCCGCCGATCAGGACGCCGACGGCCGGGTGCTTCTCGCCGAAGGTGAGCTCGCAGGTCGTGGAGACCTTGAGGCCCATCTTGTGCTCGACGTTGGTCACGTACACGCCGTTGCGCTCGCCGAGCTCGCCGGTCTCGACGTCCACGTGGTACTTGGGCACCAGGAACATCGACAGGCCCTTGGTGCCGGGGCCCGCGCCCTCGGGCCGGGCCAGCACGAGGTGGAAGATGTTCTCGGTCATGTCGTGCTCGGCGCTGGTGATGAAGCGCTTGACGCCCTCGATGTGCCAGGTGCCGTCGGGCTGCTGGACGGCCTTGGTGCGTCCCGCGCCGACGTCGGAGCCGGCGTCCGGCTCGGTCAGCACCATCGTGGCGCCCCACTGCCGCTCGATGGCCAGCATGGCGAACCGCTTCTGCTCCTCGGTGCCGATGGTGTGCAGCACGTGGGCGAAGGCGGGGCCGCTCGAGTACATCCAGATGGCCGGGTTGGAGCCGAGGATCATGTCGGCGACGGCCCAGCTCACGCTGCGGGGCAGGCCGGGGCCGCCGAGCGCCTCCGGCAGGTCGAGATTGGTCCACCCCGCGTCCCGGAAGGTCTCATAGGACTTCTTGAAGCGCGGAGGCATCGTCACCGTGCCGGTGGCGGGGTCGAAGACCGGCGGAGTGCGGTCGCCCTCCTCGAACGAGTCGGCGAGCACGCCGGTGGCGAGCCGCTGGACCTCGGCGATCACGCTGCGCACGGTGTCCTCGTCCACCTCGGCGAACCGCCCGGCGCCCAGGATCTCACGACGGCCGAGCACCTCGAAGAGGTTGAACTCAAGGTCTCGAACGTTGCTCTTGTAGTGGCCCATGGCTGCGCGTCCCCTCGTCCAAGGCATGCGGGCAGTGTCCTACTGGTGAGTAACCTTACCTCAGATGCTACCCGCGAGTAACCCCTACAAACTGGGGTGAAAGTGCTATCCGTCGCCTCCCGTGCGAGCCATTTGACCTGCGGGATCCCGCCTCCCGTCCCCGGCGACCCGCGCGGTCCTCCCCAATCGGCGGCGCACGGCGCTGGCGACGTCGGCCGCTCCCAGAGCGCCCGCCACGCAGGCCACCGGGATCACGGGCAGCACGTAGCGGTGGTCGAAGTCGAGCACCGCCACCGGGCCGGCCAGCAGGAAGACCGCCGCCGCCCACGGCAGCGCCGCGCGCCGCCGCCCGGTGACCGCGCCCAGCCCGCCCACCAGCAGGATCAGCGCGATGAACGGGCCGCGCAGGTACGCCGGGTACTGGTAGGCCACCAGGAACCCGGCCCACGGCTCCGCCGAACTCAACCCCCGGATGGCGGGGTCGTACTCCCGGCGGACCTTCCCCACCAGCGGATAGTCAGGCAGCGCCCACTCGCCTCGCGCGAAGCCGAAGGCCGGTGTGACCCGCATCGGGTGCCGCACCGGCGTCCAGGCGAAGGTCAGCGCGGTGTCCCTGGCCACGTCGGCGAGGTAGTCCAGCGGCTGGGCCATGATGGCGCGCAGCGCGAAGGATCGCGCCAGGTCGTTGTTGCCGTCCCGCCCGCCCGGCAGCCGGTTGAGCGAGGCGGCGGGGTCCCACACGTACTCCGACGCCGCGTCCTGCCATGCCCCGTTGGGACACAGGGCGCGCTCGGCGGCCGGCGGTTCGATCACGTCGCAGTCGGCGAAGGTCATGGTGCGCGCCCACAGCACCACCCCGTCCCCGCCCGTCAGGGCGAACCGCCCGTTGACCTGCGCGTTCCAGCCCGCGTACGCGACCAGCGGAAGTGCGCCCGCAAGAGCCGCGGCCGCCAGGCGCCTCAGGCCTGCCCGCCGCACACCCAGATGGAGCAGGACCATGACCAGCAGCGGAAGGGCGATCGTCCGGGTCAGAGCGGCCAGGGCGAGCAGTGCCCCGGCCGCGGCGCAGGCTCGCACGCCCGGCTTGGGCGACCAGCCGAGGACCACCAGCGCCGCGACGACGAGGAAGATGAACAAGGTGTCCGACAGCACGGCCTGCTCCAGCCGCAGGAACGACGCGTCGAACAGGACGGGCACGGCGGCCAGGCACGCCCCCCAGGCCGGAAGCCCACGCCGGCGCAGCACCGCGTAGATCATCACTCCGATGCCGAGCCCCATCGCATGCTGGACGCCGGCCACCAGGGTCACGCTGTGGAACGGCCGCAGCATCCACAGCAGCAGCGGATACCCGCTCGGATGGAAGCCGAGCGACGGGCGTAAATGCGAAGCCACGTCCAGATAGGTGAACGAGTCGTACCAGTACAACTGCGCCGGCCGATACCCCAGCATCGTCACCCCCCGCAACGCCGCCGCCGAGGCCAGGACCACCGTGAAGAGGCGGTGGAGGCCGAAGGTGCGCCGAGCCCGGTCGAGGGCGTCGGAGGATGCCGTGCGAGGGAGGGTCTGCATCGATGTCCACTCCGATTTCGGGCATGCCGATGACAGCACGTGTCATCTCATATGCGGTGAGTAGACGGCTCAGGGCGTGACGGGGCCCGGACGACGGCAGGCGGTCAGATCAGATCTGGACGGCCCGGTCAGGCGATGCGCCCGCGGTCCGGGACGGTCGCGAGGTGGCGGAACGGCCCCCGCCCCCTCCGTGGATGATCGCCGGTCAGGAACGTCCGGGGCAGTGGTTCCGCAGGTTGAGCAGCGGGTCCGGATGGGGGGCCACGTCGACCAGGAGCAGCGCCGTGCCGGGCCGGCTCATCACGCCGTCGTGGACGTACCACGAGTCCGCCGCCGACGGGACGAGGCCGTGATAGGTCACGAACTCCACGCGCGGCACTCCCCGCTCCTTGAGCATCCGCACGACGACCGGGACATGCTTGTTGACGAAGGGCGTGCAGTGGAGCGGCTCGCCGTCGGCGGCCAGCGTCGCTCTCACCTTGTACTCCTCGCCCGCACGCGCCTCGCGTCCGAGCACGACGTTGGCCCGGTCCTGGTAGCCGACCGGCACCTTGAGGCCGATCTGGCACCCTTGCCAGCGACGTGGGAAGCCGCAGCCAGGCGCTTCCAGGGCGGTGATCTCGTTGCTCAAGGTCATGATCACCCCCTCCAGGCTCGGGGTGACGGGTTCCAGGCTCAGCCGGACGTTCAGGTGGACGGCCCTGAACTCCCTCTCGTAGCGCTCAGGGTCGGCGAAGAGGTCCTTCACCGTGACGATGTAGTCGCCGCCCTCGCGCGTGATGTCCAGCGCGGCCGAGGCCGGGCGGGGGCCGAGGCCCGCGGCGTCCGGCAGGAACCAGCTCGCCAGCACGATCGCGACGGCCAGGGGAGCCAGCACGCGCAGGCGCCGATGCCATCTCAGGCGTCCCCGCTGCTGGACCGCCGTCACGGCGTCCGAGTCGCAGGCCGTGCCGGTCGTGATCTCGTCGAGCAGCTCCAGCGCGCCGGGGGTCAGGCCGGGGCCGGGCGAGGGGGCGATGGAGGCGACCAGGCGGTCGAGGTCGGTGTTCATGACTGCCCCTTCAGCAGCGCGACCGCGCGCGGGCCGTAGACGACCAGATCCAGGTCCGCGGCGTCCAGTTCTCGCGCGAGCCGTTTGCGGGCGCGGTGCAGGCGCAGGCGCACGGCGCCGCGCGAGCAGCCCAGCACCGTGGCGATCTGCATGGTGTCCAGCCCTTCCCAGCTCACCAGCGACAGCAGTTCCCTGTCGTCCGGGCCGAGCCGCTGGAACGCCTCGCGGATCGCGCCGACGTCCCGGTGGGGTTCGTCCTGCTCCCATGTGGCCAGCTCGTCGCGCAGGCGCGTGGCCAGGGCGGTGCGCCGCAGCTCGCCGCGGCGCTGGTTGGCGAGGACGTGCCGCGCCACCCCGTACAGCCAGAGGCGGGCCTGCTCTCCCTCGGGGATGTCGCCCACCCGGCGCCAGGCGGTGGTGAAGGTCTCCGAGAGCGCGTCGGCGGCGTCGTCGGGGGACTGGGTGCGCCGCCGGACGTACCCGAGAAGATCCGCATAGTGGGCCACGTAGATCTCCTCGAAACGCCGCCTGGGGTCGGGTGGTCCCACGCCGCCGTCCTTCCGATGGGGGACTGCTCCACCCAGCCTGGCCGGAGGAGCCACTCGTCACCACACATGTCCGGCTATCGAGAAACGTTTCACCCCATGAAGGCTGGATCAGGGAATGCGAACGGGCCGCCACTGGGGTGACGGCCCGGGGAAACGAGGCGGGCCGTGGGGGCCCGGGATGGGGTCCGGGGCGCGCCGGCCAGGCGGCCCCGGAAGGTGGATCAGCGGGCCGACTGGGCCTTTCCCCTGAGCGACAGCGTGCCGATGGCCGCGATCAGGTAGACCAGGGCGCCGCCCCACAGCGCGGCGAAGGCGGCGCCGAACACGCCTTCCTGGTCGAAGACGAGCTGCACCGGGTACATCAGCACGGCCGCCGCGATGCCGGGGTAGAGCGCGAACCGCCACGGGTGCTGCAGCGACCAGAGCCGGGCCTGCCGGGTCACGCGATCGCCGACGTTCGGCTTGCTGACCGCGCCGATGGCCGCGACCAGGCTGAACAGGGTGATGCCGACGCACAGGGCCCAGGTGAGGTCGGCGGGGCCAGGGAGGACGACACCCATGAGATAGCTGATCGCCGCGCTCGCACCACCGGTGATCGCCGCGGCCTTCCACGGCGCGCCCCGCAGGGCCGCGCCGGCGAGCGACATCTCGTCGCGTCGAGTCAGTTCGTTCATGTCTCACAGATTGCCCCGCACGACGGCTTAGGCACATCGGGGACGAACCCTGATCCGCCCCTGACACCTCCTGCGGCCGTTCTTGGGTGGTCGTGGCGGGGTGGATAACCTTTGGGGATGTCTGTGTTCTTTCGCGCTGCTCGCCGGGAAGACGTCCCTTCGATCGTGGCCATGCTCGCCGACGACCCGATCGCGGCGGCGCGGGAGGGCGATCCGTCGGACGAGGTCTACCTGGACGCCTTCCAGGCCATCGACGCCGATCCGCGGCAGGAACTGGTCATCGCGGAGATCGACGGCCAGGTGGCGGGCACGATGCAGATCACCTACATCCCGGGCCTGTCCCGTAAGGGCGCGGAACGGGCGCTGATCGAGGCCGTCAGGGTGAGCGCCGCCCATCGCGGGCAGGGCGCCGGCGGCGCGATGATCCGCTGGGCCGTCGACCGCGCCCGCGCCCGCGGCTGCCGGATGGTGCAGCTCACCAGCGACAAGGCCCGCGCCGACGCGCACCGCTTCTACACCTCGCTCGGCTTCGTCGACTCCCACGTGGGCTTCAAACTCGCCCTGTGACCGGCGTCAGGGCAGCGGAGCGATCTCCACGAGGTTGTCGTGGTAGACGGCGCCCCTGCCCATGTCGGCGTCCTGCTCGTCGACCAGGACGTTGACGTTGACCCCGCCGGGACTGAGCTTGGGCCAGTTGCCCTTGGTGGTCGCGACGACCCCCTGGGCCACCCGGTCGCTGATCCGCAGGTGGAGGGTCATCTCGCCGTTGCCGTTGAACACCCGGACGCGCTGCCCGTCGCTCAGCCCGCGCTCGGCGGCGTCCTTGCCGCTGACCAGGATCTCCGGGGTTCCGGCGCGGCGCCCCAGCTCCGGATTGTTGCCGAACATCGTGTTGAGGAAGGTGTGCGCCGCCGGGGTGATCATCGCCAGCTTGTACGGCCCGCCGGTGACGGCCGAGAAGGGCGGGACGTACCCCTCGTTCTCGGCCGGGAACTCCAGCCTCCCCGAGGCGGTGGGAAAACCGTCGGCGAAGGGGAGGAACGGATCGGGGTAGTTCATGCGGGCCCATCCTTCCCGTCGGAGCCGTTCGACGGTGATCCCCTCCAGCGCCGGATGGCCGCCGGACAGCAGTTGCCCGGCGATCTCGAGGTCGGAGTCGTACAAGGAGGGCTCGGTGAGCCCGAGACGGCGGGCCACCCTGCGGAAGGTCTCGGTCGTGGACAGGCACTCGCCGGGCGGGGCCACGGCGGGCTCGTTCCACATCAGGTACATGTGGCCGTACCCGGCGTGCAGGTCGAAGTGCTCGATCTGCATGGTCGCCGGCAGGACGATGTCGGCGTAGTCGACGGTGTCGGTCGGGAACTGCTCCATCACCACCGTGAACAGGTCCTCGCGCGACAGCCCTTCGCGTATCCGGTTCTGGTCGGAGGTGCTGCCCATCGGGTTGGCGGCGTAGACCCACAGGCACTTCACCGGACGGGCGGCGTCCGCCAGGCCCTCGGCGAGCCGGGTCATCGTCAGCGTCCTGACCGGCCCGGGGAGCAGGTCGGGGCGTACATCGGCCTGGATGGGGACGTGGGCGCTGGTGGAGTAGGAGACGCCGCCGCCCACGTGCCGCCAGTCGCCGGTCACGCCGGGGATGCAGGCGATCGTCCGCATGGCGGTGCCGCCGCCCCGGTGGCGCTGGATGCCCATCGTGGCCCGGATGCCGGTCGGCCGGGTGTGCGCGAGCCGTACGCCGAGGGCGCGGATGTCCTTCTCCGGGATACCGGTGATCTCGGCCGCCACACTCGGCGGATATCTCCGGATCTCTCGCTCGAAGTCCGCCCAGCCGTGCGTGTGGTTCTCCAGGAAATCGCGGTCCTCCGCCCCCTCGTCGAGCACGACGTGCATCAACGCCAGCGCGAGCGCGGCGTCGGTGCCGGGCCGGATCGCCAGGTGCTCGTCGGCCTGGTCCGCGGTGCGCGTCCTGATCGGGTCGATCGTCACCACGTGCGCGCCCGCCGCCCGCGCCTGCTGGATGAACTTCCACAGGTGGTGGCCGCTGGTCAGCGTGTTCGTCCCCCACAGCAGGATCAGCCGGGACTCGGCGAACGACTCCGGGTCCATGCCGCCGGGCGTCCCGTTCGTCCGCCTGAGGCCGAGGTTGCCGGCCCTCGAGCAGATGTTCAGGTCGTGGTAGGAGGCTCCCAGGGCGTTCCAGAGCCGCCGGCCGGCCTGGCCCGTCTCGCCCTGGATGTAGCCGAGCGTCCCGGTGCCCTGGTACGGCCAGATGGCCTCGCCGCCGTACTCGTCGATGATCCCGGTGAGCCGGCGCGCGATCTCGTCGAGCGCCTCGTCCCAGGTGATGCGCTCGAACCGGCCAGAGCCCTTCGGGCCGACCCGGCGCATCGGGTGAAGGATCCGGTCGGCCGCCTTGGTGTGCTCCAGATAGCGGTTGACCTTCACGCACAGAGCACCGCGCGTGTAGGGCTGGTCGTGGTTGCCGCGCAGGCGCACCGCCTCACCGTCCTTGACGGTGACGACCCAGGAGCAGGTGTCCGGGCAGTCAAGTGGGCAGGCGCCAAGAACGTTCAGCTCACGACTCATGAATAGAACGGTACATAAAGGATGCGCAACGGACACAGGCGCCTGCTGTGTGCGGAGTAGAGCGAACCGGGCATCCGTCCCAGGTAGTGCGAGCAGCCCATACTTACGGGCGATGTGCCAAGGGCCGTCATACCGCCACCATTGATGACGCCCCATCTGACTGATCCCTCATGGGCGAGCGCGCCGTAGAGTGTCAGCGAATGGCCGGGGTGCACCAGTTCGCCGACGACCGCTGAGGCATGAGCCGACGGGGTCGCCCGAACGCCGGTGAGCTCCTGCTCTTCACCGGTGAACAGACCACAGGGAAAGATCATATGCCCCGAGACGTGCGCAGACGCCAGCGGTGACCGACATCAGAGAGCGCGGCGAGGCGGAGGAGGCGGCGGCGGAGGACATCTCCGTGGCCGGTTCTTCCATGACCCCGAACGGCCCGCGCGCTCCTGGCCTTCCCACAGACGTCTCCGCCGCCGAGACCGCGATCCCCGCCGAGAGCGGGGCCGGTTCCGCGGCCGGTCCCGCCGCCGAGGACGGTCCCACCGCACAGGCGGAGGAAGAGCGTTCCGCCGCGGGCCGGGCGAAGGACTCCCACTCCGCCCCCGGCGAACCGATCGTGCCCGTCGTCGAGCCGCTGCTGCCCCAGCGCATCCGCCGGCCGTCCGACGCCTTGCGCTTCTTCGTCACCCTCCTCGCGCTGACCGCGGCCGTCCTGCTCGCGCTCGTCGCCAAGCAGACGCTCAACGGCCTGGAGGCCGACGTCACCGACGGCACCAGCCGGGCCCCCGAACTGCTCATCGGCATCGCCAGCTTCCTCGCCGGCACCGCCGTCCTCGCCGTGCCGGCCGCCTTCGCCGTCGAGCGGGTCTTCCACCGTGACGGGCTGCGCGTGGCCGAGGGCCTCATCGCGGCGATCATCGGCATGCTCGTCTCGTTCGTCCTCGGCGAGTGGCTGGCCGTGGCCGGCCCCGACGACCTGCGCCTGCTGCTCACCGGAGGACGCGAGGTAGAGCCGCTCAACACCCTGCTCACCTCGGTCGTCGCCTACGTCACCGCCGTGCGCATCTCCCGCCGCCCCACCTGGCGCGCGATGATGTGGATGGCGATCGCCCTGGACGTGTTCGCGCTGTTCACCAGCGCGGACGCCACAGCGCTCGGTGTCTTCGTCACCTACCTCGTCGGCCTGGCCGTCGGGTACGCCACCCTCTACGTCGTCGGCAGCCCCAACACCCGGCCGCCGGGCAGCGCCGTCATGGCCTCCCTGCGCCGCCTCGGGTTCACCCCGGCCAAGGCCAGGCGCATGGCCGACGACGCTCAGGGCAGCCGCCGCTACGCCGTGACGATGGCCGACGGACGCAAACTGGACGTCACCGTCCTCGACCGCGACCGGCAGGTCGCCGGGGTGCTGTACCGCCTGTGGCGCGGCATCCGGCTCAGCTCCGAGACCCGCCGCAGGGCCATCCGCTCGCTGCGCGCCGAACTGGAGCGCGAGGCCCTGATGGCGTACGCCGCCCAGGCGGCCGGCGTGAACACCGCGCGCCTGGTGGGCACCAGCGAGATCGGCACCGACGCCGCGCTCCTCGCCTACGAGCACCTCGAGACCCGCGCGCTGGACGACGTGCCCGACGACGAGCTCGCCGACGAGCTGCTGGTCAAGATATGGAAGCAGGTCGAACTGCTCCAGGCCCAGCGCCTGGCCCACCGGCACCTCACCGGTGAGAGCATCCACGTCGACGGCGACGGCGAGGTGGTGCTCACCGACGCCCGCAGCGGCGAGATCGCGGCCGGCGACCTGCTCCTGCGCCTGGACGTCACCCAGTTGCTCACCTACCTCGCGCTGCGGGTCGGGCCCGAGCGCTCGGTCATGTGCGCCGCCGAGGTCATCCCCAAGCGGGCGCTCGCCGGGGCCCTCCCCCTGCTCCAGCGCATCGCCCTGACCCGCGGCACGCGCGCCCAGGTCAGCAAGGACAAGGGGCTGCTGCCGGCGCTGCGCGAGCACATCCTGGCCCTCACCCCCCAGGTGCAGGTCGAGGAGGTGCGCCTGGAGCGGTTCCAGCCCCGCACGCTCGTGACGATCATCGCGAGCGCGCTGGCCGCGTACTTCCTGCTCTCGCAGCTCAGCCGGGTCAACCTGACCGAAGTGATCACCACCGCCGAGTGGGGCTGGGGCGGGGTGGCGCTCGCCGCCGCCGGCCTGAGCTACGTCGCGGCCGCGCTCATGGTGCGCGGCTTCGTCCCGGAGAAACTGCCCCTCGGGCAGACGGTCCTGGCCCAGTTCGCCGCCTCGTTCGTCAAGCTCGTCGCCCCCGCCGCCGTCGGCGCGGTGGCCATCAACTCGCGGTTCCTGCAGAAACGCGGCATCGCGCCCGGCCTCGCCGTGGCGAGCGTGGGCGCCTCGCAACTCGTGGGGCTCGGCTGCCACATCCTGCTGCTCCTGCTGTTCGGCTACCTCACCGGCATCAAGGCGGCTCCGTCGGTCAGCCCATCGCGCGGCCTGGTCATCGCGCTGCTGTCCGGCGCCGTGCTGGTGCTCATCGTCCTCGCCGTGCCGCCGCTCCGGCGCCTGATCACCGGGCGCATCCGCGCGCTGTTCTCCGGCGTGATGCCCCGCCTGCTGGACGTGCTGCAGTCACCGCGCAAGATCGTGGAAGGACTGAGCGGCACGTTGCTGCTCACGCTGACCTTCATCATCTGCCTGGCCGCCTGCGTGAAGGCCTTCGGCGGCTCGCTGAGCTTCGCGGCCGTGGCCATCGTCGTCCTGGCAGGCACGGCCATCGGCTCCGCGGCCCCGACCCCCGGTGGGCTGGGGGCGGTCGAGGGGGCGCTCTATGTCGGCCTGACCCTGTCCGGGCTGCCGCCCACCGTGGCGACGTCCGCCGTGCTGCTCTACCGGCTGCTCACCTTCTGGCTGCCGGTGCTGCCCGGATGGGCGTCCTTCGCCTGGCTCCAGCGGCACGACGGCCTGTGACCGCCCGGCCCCGGTGACCGGCGGGGCCTCTGACCGCCCGGCCCTTGTGACCGACGGGACCTCTGACCGCCCGGCCGTGGTCACGGTCTCCGGCGCGGGATCGGTGCCGTGATCACGAATTCTGGACAGAAGACAGGCGGGAAAGAAGCAGGCCCGGACCCGTGTGCCGGGGCCGGGCCTTGTGGATCCGCCGGTCAGACGATGCGCTCGCCCGGCTGCGGGATCTCCTTCTCGATCGCCGCGAGCTCCTCGGCGGAGAAGTCCAGGCGATCGACGGTCGCGATGTTGTCCTCCAGCTGCCGCACGCTGCTCGCGCCGATCAGCACCGAGGTCACCCGCTGGTCGCGCAGCGCCCACGCCAGCGCCATCTGGGCGAGCGACTGGCCGCGGCCGGCAGCGATGTCGTTCAGGGCGCGGACCCGCTGGAGCAGCTCGTCGGTGAGCTGGCTCGGCCGCAGGAACCGCTCTTGGGAGGCGCGCGACCCTTCGGGGACGCCCTTCAGGTACCTGTTGGTCAAGATGCCCTGCGCCAGCGGCGAGAACGGGATGCATCCCACGCCCTCGGCCTCCAGGGTGTCGAGCAGGCCGTCCTCGATCGCGCGGTCGAGCATCGAGTAGCGCGGCTGGTGGATGAGCAGCGGGGTGCCCATCTCGCGCAGGATGCGGGCCGCCTCCCTGGTCTGCTCGGGCGTGTAGTTGGAGATGCCCGCGTACAGAGCACGCCCCGAACGCACGGCCGTGTCCAGCGCCCCCATCGTCTCTTCGAGCGGGGTGTCGGGGTCGGGCCGGTGGCTGTAGAAGATGTCGACGTAGTCGAGCCCCATACGCGCCAGCGACTGGTCGAGGCTGGCCAGCATGTACTTGCGCGAGCCCCACTCACCGTAGGGGCCTGGCCACATGTCGTAGCCCGCCTTGGTGGAAATGATCAGCTCGTCGCGGTACGGCCGGAAATCCTGAGCGTAGAGCAGCCCGAAGTTCGCCTCGGCCGAGCCGTACGGCGGGCCGTAGTTGTTGGCGAGGTCGAAGTGGGTCACTCCCAGGTCGAACGCCCTGCGCAGCGTCGCCCTCTGTGTGTCGAACGGCTTGTCGTCGCCGAAGTTGTGCCACAGGCCGAGCGAGACCGCGGGAAGCTTCAGGCCGCTCCTGCCCGACCGGTTGTACGGTTGGCGCTCGTAGCGCTCGCTTGCCGCCGAATAGGTCACTGCGTCTCCCCTGTCTCTTCGTTCTTCCGCGAGACGGCCCGGTCGATGATCCACGAAAGGGTGAAGGCCTCCTCGCGCCATGCGTCGTACCGGCCGCTCCGCCCGCCGTGACCGGCGCCCATCTCCGTCTTGAGCAGGAAAGGCCCGCCCCGGGCGGTCGAGCGCAGCCGGGCGATCCACTTCGCCGGCTCGTGGTACAGCACACGGGTGTCGTTGAGGCTGGTCAGCGCAAGTATGGGAGGGTACACCCGGTCGTCGACGTTCTCGTAAGGGGTGTACGACTTCATGTAGTCGTAGACGTCCGCGTTGTGCAGCGGATCGCCCCACTCGTCCCACTCGATGACGGTGAGCGGCAGCGACGGGTCGAGGATCGTGTTCAGGGCGTCGACGAACGGCACCTCCGCCACGACACCCGTGAACGCCTCGGGAGCGAGGTTGGTCGCCGCCCCCATCAGCAGGCCGCCGGCCGAGCCGCCCCTGGCGATGATGTCGCGGGACCAGCCGGACTTCTTCATGTGCCGCGCCGTGGCGACGAAGTCGCTGAAGGTGTTCTTCTTGTGACCGAGTTTGCCCTGCTCGTACCACTGGCGGCCCATCTCGCCGCCGCCCCTGACATGCGCGATCGCGAAGACGAAGCCGCGGTCGAGCAGGCTGAGCCGCGCCACCGAGAAGGAGGGGTCGATCGAGGTCTCGTAGCTGCCGTACCCGTAGAGCACGGTGGGAGCGGGCCGCTCGGTGCCCTTCTTCGTGACGATCGAGATCGGGATGCGCGTGCCGTCGTCGGCGGTCGCCCACCCTCGGAACTGCTCGTAGTCCTCGGGGTCGTACCCGCCCAGCACCGGACGGCGCTTCAGCAGGATCAGCTCATGATCGGTGAGGTCATAGTCGTACACCGACGGAGGCGTGACCATCGAGGTGTAGGCCAGGCGCAGCCGGTTGGTGTGGAACTCGGGGTTCCCGGCCGGTTCGGCGGAGTGGATCGGCTCGGGGAAGGAGATCTCGTACGGTTCGCCGTCCGTCGGCAGCACGCGGATGCCGGTGAGGCCGTCGCGGCGGAAGTGCACGACGGTGTGGTCGCTGAACGCGTCGACGTCGAGCAGCCGGGTGTCGTCGCGGTGCGGGATGAGCGGCGTCCACGCGGCCGGGTCGTCGACCGGGGCGCCGGCGATCTCGAAGTTCTGCGCTCCCTCGTTGTGCAGGATGAGGAAGCGGTCGCCCGCGTGGTCGATGGAGTACTCGACACCGGTCTTGCGAGGACGGACGACCCGGAACTCGCCCGTGGGGTACTCGGCGTCCAGGACGCGCACCTCGCTGGTGATCTTGCTTCCGGCGCTCAGGACGAGATAGCGCTCGCTGCGGGTGAGGCCGACGCCGACCCAGAACCGCTCGTCGGTCTCCTCGTAGACGAGCACGTCGTCCTCGGCGGGAGTGCCGATGATGTGCCGGTACACGCGGTAAGGCCGCCACGCCTCGTCGATGGTCGTATAGAAGAACGCCGAGCCGTCGGCCGCCCAGGCGCCCCCGTAGAAGATGCCGGGAATCTCGTCGGTCAGCATCTCGCCGGTCTCGAGCCGCTTGAATCGCAGGGTGAAGCGCTCGTTGCCGCTGAAGTCGGTGGAGTAGGCGAGCACGGTGCCGTCCGGGCAGACCGCCGAGGTGCCCACGGCGAAGAACGGGCTGTCGCCCGCCAGCTCGTTGCCGTCGAGGATCACCCGCTCACCCGGAAGAGCCTCGCCCGGCTTGAGCTCCGGAGGAGTGTCGCCGGTGGCCTCCAGCCGGCACTGGATGCCGTACTGCTTGCCCTCCGCGGTGCGCGAGTAATACCACCAGCCGCCCTTGCGCGTGGGGACCGAAAGGTCGGTCTCCAGGGTGCGGCCCTTGATCTCCTGGAAGATCTCTTCCTGCAGACCGCGCAGGTGCTCGGTGCGGGCCTGGGTGTAGGCGTTCTCCGCCTCCAGGTAGGCGACCGTGTCGGGATCTTCCTTGCTGGTCATCCACGCGTACTCGTCGATCACGGTGTCACCGTGATGAGTGCGTTCGGCCGGGACCTTCTTCGCCACGGGAGGCATGTCGCTGCTCACGTCGCCGAGTCTATGGCGCGGTCTTGCCCGGCCAGCGGGCATGACGCGGGTCCATGACAGCGAAGTGTGCGCCGACACTCCCGAAGGCTGCTAATCTTCTGGAGTCGGCATCGCCCGGCACAACCCCAAACCACCGCACCAGCGGCTCGGCGTGGGCACGTGCGGGAGGTGACCGGAACCCCACGAACTTCACCGGTCTGACCGGGCGGTTTGCGCCGCTCGACCCGATCGGGTAAGTTAGAGGGGTTGCCCTGGAAACGGGGCGGCCTGAATGCTAGATGGTTCGGGTCGTTGGAAGTCAAGTGCGGGTAACACCGCGATTTGGCTCTGATCGGCCGGGTCGGCTAGAATTAAGGCAGACGAAATGAACGCCCCGGACCGGGGTCGGGCTCCTGGTGGGTCTGGTTTCCGGCTGGTGTACGCGTCCGTTTCTTGAGAACTCAACAGTGTGTTAAAAGCCAG
>NZ_JBHSFP010000043.1:0-55563 GCF_042654065.1 Sphaerisporangium dianthi
GGAGCAGATCGCTTCCACCGCCTCCATCTCCGCCGGCGACACCCAGATCGGCGAGATGATCGCCGAGGCCATGGACAAGGTCGGCAAGGAAGGCGTCATCACCGTCGAGGAGAGCAACGCCTTCGGCCTGGAGCTCGAGCTCACCGAGGGCATGCGCTTCGACAAGGGCTACATCGCGCCGCACTTCGTCACCGATACCGACCGGTTCGAAGCGGTCCTGGACGACCCGTATCTCCTGATCGCCGACTCCAAGATCTCCTCCAACAAGGACCTTCTCCCCATCCTCGACAAGATCGTGCAGGCCGGCAGGCCGATCCTGGTCATCGCCGAGGACGTCGAGGCGGAGGCCCTGACCACCCTGATCTTGAACAAGCTGAAGGGACTGCTGAGGACGGTCGCCGTCAAGGCCCCCGGCTTCGGCGACCGCCGCAAGGCCATGCTCGCCGACATCGCGACGCTCACCGGCGGCCAGGTCATCTCCGAGGACCTCGGCCTGCGGCTGGAGAACACCACGCTGGACCTGCTGGGCCGGGCCAAGCGGGTCGTGGTGACCAAGGACGAGACGACCATCGTCGACGGCTACGGTGACTCCGAGCAGATCGCCGGCCGGGTCGGCCAGATCCGCGCCGAGATCGAGAGCACCGACTCCGACTACGACCGCGAGAAGCTCCAGGAGCGCCTCGCCAAGCTGGCCGGCGGCGTCGCCGTCATCAAGGCCGGCGCGGCGACCGAGGTCGAGCTCAAGGAGCGCAAGCACCGCATCGAGGACGCCGTCCGCAACGCCAAGGCCGCCGTCGAAGAGGGCATCGTCCCCGGCGGAGGCGTCGCCCTGCTGCAGGCCGGGGCCCGGGTGTTCGACGGCCTCGACCTGCCCGGCGACGAGGCCACCGGCGCGTCCATCGTCCGCAAGGCCCTAGCGGAGCCGCTCAAGCAGATCGCGGTCAACGCCGGCCTGGAGGGCGGCGTCGTGGTCGAGCGGGTCCGCAACCTTCCCCCTGGCGAGGGCCTCAACGCGGTCACCGGCGACTACGTCGACATGTTCGGCGCCGGCATCATCGACCCGGCCAAGGTCACCCGCTCGGCACTGCGGAACGCCGCGTCCATCGCGGCGCTGTTCCTCACCACCGAGGCGGTCATCGCCGAGAAGCCCGAGAAGACCCCTGCCGCTCCCGCCATGCCCGGCGGCGGCGACATGGACTTCTGAGCCTCGAAGGAAACGATCAGAACCGCCTTCGGGAACCGCCCTGAGGCGAGGGAGACAGGGGCAGCAGGGCGCGGTCGTACCGCGATCGAGGACGGAGGAGCGGGCGCGGCTGTTCGCGCTGCTCCGCGGCCCGGACGAGGAGTGCGGAGACGAGGGCTGGGTGGAGTTGTACGGGCCGGAGTCGCCCGATGGTTCGGCGGCGACGATCACCGTGAACGGCCGGCCTCACGGAAGCCGGACGAACTGCGAGCGAGTGGCCGACCGGCTCGGCCTGCACCTGGTCTGACTCGACCCCGAGCCGGACTTCTGACACCGGTGGCCGGGCCCGCGCCCCGGCTGCCGTCGTCGCGGGCGCCATGGCCTTCGCGCCTCGAACCGTCGGCCGTCCTGTCCGGGGACGATCCGCCGCGCTCGGCCGCCACCTGCTCGCCAACGTCTTCGAAGCCGGGTTCGAGCCCCGTTCGGAGGGCATCGTCCTGATCGACGTCCCCGCGCTGAAGGCGCGCTTCGTCCGCATCGAGTAGGCGCTGATCACGGTCGGCGGCTTCCAGTGGAGCAACGCGGGGGTCGGTGTGGTCGATCTCAAAGGGAAGGCCGTCGAGCCGCTGATCAAAGCCGACGTCGAGCACGGCTTCATGCCCTGTCTCACCGCTCGCGCGATCAGGGTTGACCTGTCGCTACTCCACCTCCATCCGCTCGTAGGCGACGACGAGTTTCTCGGTGAGGACGCTCGTGTCACCGGACTTCGAGGAGGTGATCTCCAGACTCTTCGGCCGGACGCCGACCAGGTTGTAACGCCTGATCGGCGCGCCCTCGGCGTCGAAGACGATGAGCGCCCCGTTCTCACGGGCGTCGCCCGCCCGGCCGGAGTGGGATTCCTTCATCCATTCGCCGAAGCTGTCATCCGAGGTGAGGCCTCGGGTGAGGGTCACCTCGCCGGCCTTCGGGCGTCCGGGGAGCTTCTTGACGACGACCTTGCCGTCGGGCGTGTTCTCCTTCACCTCGATGACGTCGTGCTCCATCTTCAGACCGGAGATCTCGCCGATTCGCTTGATGACGATCTCGCCCACCTCCAGACCGAAGGAGTGACCGGTCGAACCATCTGAATCCGGCAATGCCATGCTCGGTCTCCTTTACCGCAGAAACGCCCGCGACGAACCTAGTACCGCGCCGAGCTTTCGCCGTGCACCACCTATCGGTCATTCACTGAGATCACGTCAGTACAGTGAAGACCCGGCACCGGCGACAGCGAGGCGACATGAAGACTCCCAAGGCGGCCAGGTCATTGTGGGCATCCCTGACGAGTATTTTCGATCCCACCGAAAAGAACAAGCATCTTGTCGCGATTCTCGGCGTGGTGGTCGCCGTCGCAGCCGGAGTTGCGGCTATTTTAGCTCAGAACGATGACCCGATCGACGGGGCGTGGGTCGAGAGCGTCGAGAAGGCATGCGTCGTCGCCGACAAGAGGATCGACGCGGGACACGAATTGATAGTGGACATCAGCACCATGGGGCCGGGGAACCTTCCCGCGGACCAGACTCAATTGTTCGCATTGCTGCGCCGCAGTTCCGATGGGCTGAAGATTCCGGCCGAAGCGGCCAGGACCTTCGCTTACAACGTCGCGAAGGTCACGCACGCAGAGATGCACGACCGGATCGCCCCATATATCGAGAAGCTTAATTCCAGTAGCACCAAGATCGACCTGTTCACCCAGAGTGGGGACAAATACGATCCCGCGAATCCGGCATCCCTGGCGCTCATCATGGAACAGATATCCGGGGTGGGCGCCGCCATCAGCGACATGAGGAGCGCCTTCCAATCAATCGGCCTGCTGGGACCGGACACGTGCAAAGAGATCTTCCACGACACGGAGATCGGCTAGCCTCGGCATTCCTCTATCGTGACGTCGCCGGCCGGCTGGTTCCCGCTGAGGGCCGATCTCCCGGCTCGGACGGCGCGGGTGCCCGGCCGTCGCGCAGAGCGGGCTCCGGGCACACCACGCGCTATCGTCGCGGCGCCGTCGTCCCATGAGGGGTGCGGCGGAGGGCTCTGCCGGGGAGGGCGCCGGTGGGGTGGCCGTGCTCGATGACCGGGACGCCGGCGACGAGCACGTGGGAGATGCCCTCCGCCTGACGGCGGGGGTCGTCGAAGGTGGCGGCGTCGCGCACCGTCTCGGGGTCGAAGAGCACCAGGTCGGCGTGGTAGCCGGACCGGATCAGCCCGCGGCCGGCGAGCTTGAGCCGCCGGGCCGGGCGGGCGGTGAGATGCGCGACGCACTCCTGCAGGGAGAGGACGCCGAGTTCGCGGACATAGCGGGCGAGGTAGCGGGGAAAGGTGCCCCACGCGCGAGGATGCGGCCGGGCGCCGGTCAGCAGGCCGTCGCTGCCGCCGGTGTGCGCCGGGTGGCGCATGATCGCCTGGACGTTGTCCTCGTCCCCCGCGTGGTGCAGGATCGTGGGCCCGAGGTCGTCGTCGATGAGCAGCCGGCGGAAGTCCTCGAAGTCGCGCACCCTGTCGCCCACGCGAGCGGCGAGCGCGGCGGTGCGGGTGCCGGCGATCTGCACCGTCCTCCAGTCCACGGGAACGCCGTGGCAGCCGTCGCAGCCCTCGACCTCCATGGCGTGCCGGACGCGTTCGGCGGTCGCCGGGTCGCGCAGGCGCGCGAGCGCGTGGGAGGGCCCGCCCTCGGAGGCCCAGCCCGGCAGCAGCGACGCCAGTGTGGTGGAGGCGGGCAGGTAGGGATAGGTGTCCAGGCTGACATCGCAGCCGCCGGCGGCGGCCTCGTCCAGCAGGGCCAGCAGTTCCCCGGCCCGGCCCCTGTTGACCTCGAAGTTCATGGTGGCGTGGGCCAGGTGCAAAGGACAGCCGGAGCGGCGGGAGACCTCGACCATCTCGGCGTAGCCGGCCAGGGCGCCCGCGCCGTAGGAGCGGTGGTGCGGCGCGTAGAACCCGCCGAGCGCGCCGACGACCTCGCACAGCGCGACCAGCTCGTCGGTGCCGGCGTACATGCCGGGACTGTAGGTGAGGCCGGAGGACATGCCGACGGCGCCCTGCTCCATGGCCTCGGCGACCATGCGGCGCTGCTCGGCGATCTCGCCCGCGGTGGCGGGACGGTCGTCCCAGCCGATGACGAGCATGCGCACCGACCCCTGCGGGACCAGGTAGCAGGCGTTGACCGCGATGCCCTGGTCGAGCCGGTCGAGGTACTCCCCCACCGTGCGCCAGTTCCAGTCGAAGCCCTCGGGGTCGCCGTTCCATCCGGCGATCTGCCGGCGGATCTGGGTGAGCGTGGTGTCGTCGACCGGGGCGTAGGACAGGCCGTCCTGGCCGAGCACCTCGCAGGTCACTCCCTGGCTCACCTTGGCCAGGTGGCCGGGTTCGGCCAGCAGCCGCAGGTCGGAGTGGGCGTGCATATCGATGAACCCGGGGGCCAGCGCGAGCCCGTCGCCGTCGACCACGGGGCCGCCGGCGTCGGCGGCGGCTGGGCCGATCTCGGCGATCCGGCCGTCCCTGACGGCCACATGGGCGACGTACGGTTCGGCTCCGGTGCCGTCGACGACGGTGACGTTTCGAAAGAGCATCAGAAGAAGGTCCTCAGCAGGCCGACGATCGTGCCCGCGTCGTCGACGACGGGGATGAGCTTCCACTTGTCCATCGCGGTGCAGGGGTGGGACAGGCCGAGGCGGACGACGTCGCCGCAGGCCAGGTCGCAGGCGGGGTCGACGGCGAGGTAGGCGTGCTGGTCGTTGAGCGCGGTGACGCGGGCGCCCTCCAGCGGGCCCTTGCCGCGCACGTGCTGCGGCTCGGGCAGTCCCTCGTCGAAGGGCAGGTCGCGCTTTCCGGCGTCGAGCAGGGCCAGCCGGGGCTCGGGACGGGAGATGACCCGCGCCCATCCGTGCATGGCCGCGCGGAACGGTTCGCGGGCAGGCGTCCCCGGCCGGGCGGGCTCCCGAGGGCGGAGCGGCGAGATCGCCCGGTAGAAGCCGTCGTCGTGGATGACGTAGGCCCCCGGCCGCAGCACCAGCCGCGCGTCGAGCCCGCCGAGCACGTCCACCACCTGGTCGAAGTACGCGCTGCCGCCGGCCGTCACGATGGGCTCGCCGATCTCGAAGTCCAGGCCCTTGAACAGCTCGCCCAGCCCGCGCAGGTAGCCGCGCACCGCCGCGAGGCCGGCCGTCGAAGCGTCGTGGGCGAAGGATCCCTCGTAGCCGGCGACGCCGGCCAGACGCAGCGTCGGGGCGGCGCGCACCGCCTGGGCGACCTCCCGCGCGGCGGCCGGGCCGCGGGCACCGGTGCGGCCGCCCGGCGCGCCCAGTTCCACGCACACCTCCACCGGCCGCCGCGTCCCGCGCAGGGCGGCGTCCATGATCCGTACAGCTTCCACCGAGTCGGCCCAGCAGATGAAGCGGAACCCGGGATCGCGGTCGATCTCCCGGGCGATCCAGGCTAGCCCGGCCGGGTCCAGCAGCGCGGAGGCGAGCATGAGCCGCGCCACGCCGAATGCCCGGGCGACGCGCAGTTGCGGGAGGTTGGCCAGGGTGATGCCCCAGGCGCCCGCGGCGAGCTGCCGCCGCCACAGCTCGGGGGCCATCGTGCTCTTGCCGTGCGGCATCAGGGTGACGCCGGCCTCGGCCGTCCAGCGGGCCATGAGCGTGATGTTGTGTTCCAGGGCGGTCTCGTCGAGGGTCAGCAGCGGTGTGCCGAAGTCCCGCAGGGCCGGGCCGCCGGCCAGGTAGTCCGCCACCGTGCCGCCGGCGCCGGGGGGCAATGCCTTGTACCGCCAGTCGAGAGGCTCGTCACCGAGCGCGCGGATCATCTCCTCGTCGATGCTCAATCACACCTACCCGATCGCGTTGCGTGGTTTGCAACGTTTGTGCGTTATGTGATGTTGTTCTAGCATCGAGATCATGTGACGGTCAATGTCGGAGTCAAGAAGTGGACGCCGCGCACGATACCGGGCGCGGCGTCGATGAACTCTTGATGACGGGCGGCGCCGCCATACCCCGACAGGGGCTCCCGAAGGGCTCGCCGGCCTATCGCACCAGGCCGTGCTCGCGGTGATCGGCCCCCTCGACGGCGTCGGCCGGGGGCGCGTGGAAGTCGTTGAAGGTGAAGGCCTCGGGGCCCGGCCCGTCCGCCCTGAGGCGTTCGAGCCTGGCCATGCCCTCCCCCAGGGAGGGCGTGTACCCCTGGGGAATCCACCACATGACGGTGTACGGCTCGGCCGCCCGGGTGAACCAGTCGCGGCGGCGGCGCAGCACCTCAAGGTGCGGGCTGCGGTAGACGAAGTTCCACAGCGTCTCGCGGGACTCCCAGACCGAGAAGTTGATCAGCAGCATGTCACCGTAGTCGTGCTGGACGGTGTCAGTGGGGTCCTCCCCTCCCTTCAGACGCCAGACGAACCCGGGGGCCGCGTCGGCGAGCGCGTTGACCGGCTCAAGGCCGGCCACGAAGCCGGCGAGCCGGGGGGCGTCGAGGGGCTCGAGCAGATGGGCGACGTTCAGCTGGGCCAGATGCATGCGCCCAGCAGACCACGCCGCCACCTGTAAAGTCAATCTCCATTGTTTTTAGAGAAGGCGACGCAGCACTCCCCCGGCCGCGGATCCAGCCGGGCGCTCAACCCACCGTCCCCGAGAGCGGACAGCATGCCCTGGCACAGCGCGAGGTTGATCGAGCAGACCAGCAGGGGACGCTCCTCGGCGAGCACGTGGAAGGGGCAGTTGCGCAGGCGGACCGCCCCGTCCTCCTCGTAGGGCTCATAGCCCCGCTCCAGCAGCGCCTCGCGCAGGCCGGCGGCGCCCACCCGCTCCCCGGCCCTGCGGGCGGCGGCCTCCGCGGCCCCCTCTCCGCCGAGCGCGTCCACCGTCTCGGCGAGCACGAGCGCCAGCGTGCGGTAGTCCCGCGGCGGGACGCTGACCTGGCGCTCCCCCTCGGCACGGCGGTACACCTTGGCGGGACGGCCGCTCCCCGGGCCGGTGCGCCCGCTCAGCCGGCGAAACCCCGACTCCAGCAGACCGCTGTCGACCAGCTTGTCCAGATGGAAGGCCGCCAGGGTGCGCCCGACGCCCGCGGCGCGCGCGGCCTCGTCCCGCCCGACGTCCTGCCTCCGCGCCGCCACGTAGTCGTACAGCGCCCGCCGCACGGGATCATGCAGGACGGCGAGAACGTCGAGGTCGTCGTGGCTCACAGCGGCGAGTCTAGGCGTCTTCGACCCATGGAAGCGGCGAGGCCACCGGCGGGACCCCGCCGGTGGCCTTTACAAAGTAGATTCGGTCGGCGCCGAGATCGGCGCCCGCCCGGAACGGCGGACGCCGCGGGTCAGTAGGCGCCGAGGACGTCGACGACGAAGACGAGGGTGTCGGTGCCCTTGATCTTGTCGCCGGAGCCGGCCTTGCCGTAGCCCAGGTCCGGCGGGATGGTGACCAGCACCCGGCTGCCGATCGGGAGCCCGACCAGGCTCTGGTCCCAGCCCTTGATGACCTTGCCGACGCCGATCGGGAACATCACCGGCTCGCCCCGGCCCCAGCTGCTGTCGAACTCCTTGTCGGTGCCCCAGATCTTGCCGGTGTAGTGGACCAGGATCGTCTGACCGGACTTGACCGCCGGGCCGGAGCCCTTGATCACGGTCTTGGTGACCAGACCCTTGGGCGCCGCCTCGCCGGTCTTGGTGGTGAGCTTGGGCGCCTGGTCGCCGCCGGGGTTCTCCAGCTTGACCCCTGAGACCCCGGGGTCGGTCGCGGTGCCCTGGGCGGCCTTGGCGGTGGGCACGCCCATCACGTCGACGACGTAGACACTGGCGATGGAGGTGTTGGCGCCCTGCGACTTGGCCTGCTCGGCCTGGTCCGGGGTCAGGCTGTCCTTGGCGACGACGGCGAGGAACCGCCCGCCGGGCTTGCTGTCCTGGAACGCCTTGTAGACCACGGCGGGGAGCTTCGGATCGACCTTGATGAGCTGCGGCGCGCCGTCGTCGTAGGTGGAGCCGGAGGCGGCGTTGGTCTTGCCGTCCCAGCTGTAGGCGGTGAGGTTGGCGACCACCGAGTCGCCGTCCTTGACCTGCGCGCCCTGGCCGGCGCTGATCGTCTGCGATGACGACGTCGCGGGAGGGGTGCCCTTGGGGAAGGTCACCTGCGGTTTCTTGCCGAACGCGCCCGCCACCTTCACGCCGCTCGTGGACGTGCCGGTCTTGGCGGTGACCTCACCCCCGCTGCCGCAGGCGGCGGCGAACAGCAACGGCAGAGCGGCGAGAAGGGCCAGTCGGCGCATGGGTATCCCTCGGAGAGACGTCACGTTCGCGTCACACTACCCGACACCCATGACCGCACGAGTCGACGCGGCTCGATCTTGCCTAAGCGTGACCCGGCTTTCGGATTGGTTTCGCCCAGGGCCGTCACCGAGCTGGGAAGACGCCCGCCGGGGGCGCGAGGCCGGACGCCGCCGCGCACCCGTTCCCGCGGCTTCGCCGCCGCTGGACGCCCGGTGGCCCGAAACTTTCACGGCCGGTCGGCCCGGCCGCGGGGCCCCGGCGCGTCCGGAGGACGGGCGCGCCGGAGCCCTGGCCGCTCACATGCCGGCGATGAGCTTGTCCACCCGCTCGTCCACGCTGCGGAACGGGTCCTTGCACAGGACGGTGCGCTGGGCCTGGTCGTTCAGCTTCAGGTGCACCCAGTCGACGGTGAAGTCCCTGCGCTTCTCCTGCGCCTTGCGGATGAACTCGCCGCGCAGCCGGGCGCGGGTCGTCTGCGGCGGCACCGACTTGGCCTCGAAGATCTTCAGGTCGGACGCCACGCGCTCGACGGCGCCGCGCCTCTGCAGAAGGTAGAACAGCCCTCTCTTCCGGTGCACGTCGTGGTAGGCGAGGTCGAGCTGGGCCACCCTCGGGGAGGACAGCGGCAGGTCGTACTTGTTGCGGTAGCGCTCGATGAGCTGGTACTTCGTCACCCAGTCGATCTCGCGCGACACCATGTCGAGATCGCCGGTCTCGACGGCCCGCAAAGTGCGCTCCCACAGCTCGAGGACCCTCTGCGTGATGGCGTCCCCGCCGCGGCGGTCGACGAAGTCACGGGCCTTCGAGAGGTACTCCTGCTGGATCTCCAGCGAGGAGGCCTCGCGGCCGTTGGCCAGGCGCACGCGCCTGCGGCCGGTCATGTCATGCGACACCTCGCGGATCGCCCTTATCGGGTTCTCCAGGCTGAGGTCGCGCATGACCGTGCCGGCCTCCACCATGCGCAGCACCAGGTCGGTCGCCCCGACCTTGAGCAGCATCGTGGCCTCGCTCATGTTGGAGTCGCCGACGATGACGTGCAGCCGGCGGAAGCGCTCGGCGTCGGCGTGCGGCTCGTCGCGGGTGTTGATGATCGGGCGCGACCGGGTGGTGGCGCTGGAGACCCCTTCCCAGATGTGCTCGGCGCGCTGGGAGACGCAGTAGACCGCGCCGCGGGGCGTCTGCAGCACCTTGCCCGCCCCGCAGATGATCTGCCGGGTGACGAGGAAGGGGATCAGGACGTCGGCGAGCCGGCCGAACTCGCCGTGCCTGCCCACCAGGTAGTTCTCGTGGCAACCATAGGAGTTGCCCGCCGAGTCGGTGTTGTTCTTGAAAAGGTAGATGTCACCGGCGATGCCCTCTTCGCGTAGCCGCTTCTCGGCGTCGACGAGCAGGCCTTCGAGGATGCGCTCCCCCGCCTTGTCATGGGTGACGAGCTCCACGACGTTGTCACACTCGGGGGTGGCGTACTCAGGATGGCTGCCCACGTCGAGGTACAGGCGGGCGCCGTTGCGGAGGAAGACATTGCTCGATCGGCCCCAGGACACGACTCTGCGGAAAAGGTAGCGCGCCACCTCGTCGGGCGACAGCCTGCGCTGCCCCCTGAACGTGCAGGTGACGCCGTACTCGTTCTCCAAGCCGAAGATGCGACGATCCATCACATCACACTATGTCCCCCGGACGCCGGAGGGGAGAGATCTTCGCCGGGTTTCGGGGCGAGGAACCCCTACCGTGACCTCCGGTAAGCGCAGATCTCCACCATTTCATCCGATCTTGCCCCGCTCGTGGGGTCACGAACGGCCGCGTCCCGGCGCCTCCGGGCGGGAGGAGCCGGGACGCGGCCGGACACGAGGCGAGAGCTCAGTCGCCCGAGCCGGTGTCGATCTCGCCTTCGGGGGCGGTGGCCGGGCTGGTGCCCGTGCCGGGCTCCTCGGCCTCGCCGGCGGGCGGCACGGACTCGGCGGGCGGCGCGGCGGCGCCGATGAGCCGTTCGAGGCGGGCGCCCGTCAGCCGCTGGAACTTGCGGTGCTCACGGGTGCGGTCGAGGACCGCGACCTCCAGCTGGGACACGGGCGGACGCTCGCCGCCGGGCTCGGTCAGCGCGGCCAGGCCGGCGTCCAGGGCCTCCGAAAGCGGCATGCCCTGGCGGAAGTGGTCCTTCAGGCGGCCGGCGACCGTGTCCGCCACGCCGCCCATCACCACGAACCCGTGCTCGTCGGTGACCGAGCCGTCGAAGGTGAGGCGGTAGATCTGGTCGTCCTCGGGGGCGTCCCCGATCTCGGCGACGACGAGCTCGACCTCGTACGGCTTGCGCGACTCGGTGAACACCATGCCGAGAGACTGGGCGTACAGGTTGGCCAGGCCCCGGGCGGTGACGTCGCTGCGGTCGTAGGTGTAGCCGTTGATGTCGGCGTAGCGGATGCCGCCCAGGCGCAGGGCCTCGAACTCGTTGTACTTGCCGACCGCGGCGAAGCCGATGCGGTCGTAGATCTCACTGATCTTGTGCAGCGCCCGGGAGGCGTTCGGGGCGACGAACAGAATGCCGTTCTCGTACTGCAGCACCACGACGCTGCGACCGCGCGCGATGCCCTTCCGCGCGAAATCGGCCTTGTCCCGCATCTCCTGTTCGGGGGACACATATCCAAAGGGCATGGACACCGGTGGTGATCCTCTCGTGGCCGTGAGTGGTGATTAGCGCAGCGGGGCGGTCGGGCCGTCGGGGTCGCTCATGCGGCGGTCCAGCACCTGCCGGACGTAGCCCTCGACCTCCTCGTCGGACAGGCGGCGGTAGCCGTCCTCGGTGATCACCGAGATCAGCGGCCAGATCCTGCGGGTGACGTCGGGACCGCCGGTCGCCGAGTCGTCGTCCGCGGCGTCGTAGAGCGACTCGACGCAGGCGAGCACGGTGTCCTCCAGGGAGGCGCTCTCGCGGTAGAGCTTCTTCAGAGCTCCGCGCGCGAACAGCGAGCCCGAGCCGATCGAGGCGTAGTTGGTCTGCTCGTACGGGCCGCCGCCCACGTCGTAGGAGAAGATGCGGCCGGTTCCGGTGTCCTCGTCGTAGGCCGCGAACAGCGGCACCACGACCATGCCCTGCATCGCCATCGGCAGGTTCGCGCGGATCATCGCGCCGAGCCGGTTGGCCTTGCCCTCGACCGACAGCATGCGGCCTTCGCGCTTCTCGTAGTGCTCCAGTTCGACCAGGTAGAGCCGGGCGAGCTCGATGCCGGTGCTGGCCGCGCCCGCGATGCCCACGCACGAGTAGTCGTCGGTGCGGAAGACCTTCTGCATGTCCTTCTGGGAGATGTAGTTGCCGGAGGTCGCCCGCCGGTCGCCCGCCATGACGACACCCCCCGCGAACGCCGCCGCGACGATGGTCGTGGCATGCGGGATCTGGTCGCCCACGGAAGCCGCCAGGGACTCGAATCTCCCCGGGAGGAGCCCCGGAGCATAGGACCCGACGAACTCGGTGAACGACGTCGACCCGGTGTCCAGGAACAGGTTGTTCATCCAGCCCCGCTGTGCCGCCACGCGACTCCCTCCCAAGCGCCTTACAACTCCTACGCCGACCCTACTCGTGGTGCTGTCGTGGATGCACTTCCCACGATCAGCTCACGGCGAACCGCTTTCGCCCATCCAGCCTCATCTTCCCCAAAAATATCCTTTACGGATCAGACCGGGCATGCAATTGTCGAGTTGTCGTGACATGACAACAGGCAAACCCCCACCCCCTCGTCCCCAAGGGGAGGTCCTTCCGTTGAGACTCGCACGATCCCTCGCCGTGATGACCGCCACCGCCACCGCCACCGCCCTCTCCCTCACCGCGTGCGGCTCGGGAGGATCCTCCGGAGGCGATGAGACCACCGTGACGATCACGGCCAACGCCATCTCGGGCGGCAAGAACGCCGCCACCGCCGACTGGACCAAGGACTGGCTGATCCCCAAGTTCGAAGAGGCCCAGAAGGCCAAGGGCAAGACCGTCCACGTGCTGTTCCAGCCGAACGGCGTCGACGACGAGCAGTACAAGACGAAGATCGCGCTCGACCTGAAGTCAGGGGCCGGGGCCGACGTGATCGACATGGACGGCATCTGGATCGGCGAGTTCGCCCAGGCCGGGTACATCAAGCCGCTGGCGGAGTCGGCCGGGCCCGAGGTCGACCAGTGGGAGGGCTGGAGCCGGATCCCCGAGGCGGTGCAGGGCCTCGGCATCTTCGAGGGCAGGAAGTACGGCCTGCCGCAGGGCACCGACGCGCGCGTCCTGTTCTACAACAAGACCCTGTTCGCCAAGGCCGGCCTGCCCGCCGACTGGCAGCCCAAGAGCTGGCAGGAGATCATCGACGCCGGGACCGCGCTGAAGAAGGCCGGCGTCCCCACGCCCCTGCAGATCAACGCCGGCACCGCGATGGGCGAGGCCACCAGCATGCAGGGCGCGCTGCCGCTGCTCGCCGGCACGGGCACCGAGATCCTCTCCGGCGGCAAGTGGACCGGCGCCTCGCAGGGGCTCAAGGACGTCCTCGGCTTCTACCGGCAGATCTACACCACCGGCCTCGGCGATCCCCGCCTCCAGCAGGAGGCCAAGGGCCGCGACAAGTCCTTCCAGGAGTTCGCCGACGGCAAGATCGGTGTCCTGGCCGAGGGCGACTACTTCTGGCGCTCGGTCGTCGAGCCCAAGGCCGGCGTCGCGCCCATGCCGGACCGCGACAAGACCGTCGGCTATGCGATGATCCCCGCCAAGCAGCCCGGGGCCGGGATCCGCGGCCAGGACTTCGTCAGCATGTCCGGCGGCGCCGCGCGCGTGCTCAACCCCAAGTCGAAGAACATCAAGCTCGCCTGGGAACTGCTGTCGTTCATGCACTCGGCCGAGGCCACCAAGGCCGGACTGGCGGGCGAGGCCCGGATCACCTCCCGCACCGACGTGAACGACGAGGTGCTGGCCCCTGACCCGATGCTCGGCTTCGTCGCCCAGAAGGTCCTGCCGCTCACCAGCTACCGCCCCGGCCTCGCCGTCTACCCGCAGGTCTCGGTCGCCCTCCAGGAGGCGACGGCCGACGTCGTCTCCGGCAAGACCGTCGACGAGGCCGCCGCCGCCTACCAGAAGAAACTCGAATCCCTGGTCGGCGGCCCCGCCAACATCTCCCAGTGATCGGGGACCCCCCGGTGATCGTCGACCAGTCCCCCAAGCGCCCGAACCCGTCCGGACGCGCCGGTGTCGTGCCCCAAGGGCACCGGCTCAAGGGCGCCCGAACGCCGCGCGAGCGAAGCGAGCGCCATGAACACAGCGTTCGGGCGCGCCGGTGTCGTGACGAGGAGAGAGCGAGTGCGAGGAACGAGCGCTCGTGAACGACGAGGAAGGACGCCGGCTCAAGGGCGCCCGAACGCCGCGCGAGCGAAGCGAGCGCCATGAACACAGCGTTCGGGCGCGCCGGTGTCGTGACGAGGAGAGAGCGAGTGCGAGGAACGAGCGCTCGTGAACGACGAGGAAGGACGCCGGCTCAAGGGCGCCCGAACGCCGCGCGAGCGAAGCGAGCGCCATGAACACAGCGAGCGCCATGAGCACTGACGCGGCCGGGCTGGGTAAGGGCAGGGCGGTGGGGTTCGTTCTGCCCGCTCTGGTCCTCATCGGAGTGTTCCTGATCTTCCCCGCCCTCTGGACGATCTATCTCGGGCTCACCGACTACAGGCTCACCGGCCTCGCGGCCGCCGATCCGCGGGTCGTGGGCCTTTCCAACTACACCGAGGCGCTCGGAGACGAGCGGTTCCGCACCTCGCTGTGGCTGACGACGCAGTTCGTGCTCGGCTCGGCGATCATCGGGCAGGCGGGGCTGGGCTTCGCGATCGCCTGGGCGCTGCGCAACCGCGCGGGCCCGGTGAAGCGGGTGGTCGAGGGCCTGGTGCTGCTGGCGTGGATCCTGCCCTCGTCGGTGGTGGCGTTCCTGTGGATCGCCCTGCTGGACCGGGACCAGGGCACGCTGAACGCCCTGCTGCACACGCCCGGGTTCGCCTGGCTGCTGGACCACCCGATGCTGTCGATCATCGTCTTCAACACCTGGCGGGGCACCGCGTTCTCGATGATGCTGTACGGGGCGGCGCTTTCGAACGTGCCGCCTTCGCATCTGGAGACGGCCCGGCTGGCGGGGGCCTCCACCTTCCAGCAGTTGCGCGACGTGGTGTTCCCCAGGATCAGGGGGCACATGCTGACCAACCTGCTGCTGATCAGCCTGTGGACGTTCAACGACTTCACGAGCTTCCAGATCACGGCGGGCGGCCCGGAGGGCCGGTCGGAGATCCTGCCGGTCTACATCTACAACGTCGCCCTCAGCGGCGGCAGGCTCGGCTTCGGCGCCGCGGTGTCCTTCCTGGTCCTGATCATCAACCTGGTGCTGGCGCTGGTGTATCTCCGGCTGCTGCGCGGCCGGCGGGGGGTGGCGGCGTGACCGTACGAGAGGACCGCCGGGCCGGAGGGCCGGCCACCGCCCCGGCGGCGCGGGCGGACACCGCGCGGGTGCGCCACGCGCTGGCGGTGATCGGGCGGGCCACGTTCCTGGCGGCCGTCGCCGGGTTCTTCGCGCTGCCGCTGCTGTGGCTGGCGACCGCCCCGTTCGACGCCCACCCGACGATCACCGCGTCGGTGCCGGAGTTCACGCTGGGCAACTTCCGGTCGCTGCTCGACAATCCGTACGTGCTCACCTCGCTCGGCAACTCGGTGCTCCAGTCGGCGGGCAGCGCGGTGCTGGTCGTGGTGCTGGCGGCGCTGGCGGCGTACGCGTTGTCGCGGGTGCGCATCCCCGGCAGGGACGCCCTGCTGTACGTGCTGCTGCTGCTGTCGTCGGTGGTCACCGGCACCGCGGCCATGGTGCCGATCTTCGAGCTGGCCACCCGGCTCAACCTGGTCGACACCCACCTCGGCGTCGTGCTGACGCTGTCGGGCGGGCTGCTCCCGGCGGCGATCTTCATCCTGAAGGACTTCATGGACGGCACGCCGACCTCCTACGAGGAGTCGGCGCGGGTGTTCGGCGCGAGCCCGCTGCAGATCCTTTGGCACATCGTGGTGCCGGTGGTCAGGCCGGGGCTGGCGACGATCGCGGTGTGGGCGGTGGCCTCGGTGTGGGGCAGCTTCCTGACGCCGTTCATCCTGCTGCGCGACCCGGAGAAGTCCCCCGGCGCGGTGATCCTCTACACGCTCTACACCGAGGGCGGCTCGCCACGCCTGGACCTGATCTCGACGTTCGCGCTGCTGTACTCCCTCCCTGTCGTCCTCATGTACGTGTTCGTCAGCCGCAAGTACGGCTTCCGCTTCCACGGAGGGATCAAACGGTGATCTCGCTGCACGGCCTGACCAAGGAGTTCCCCGGCGGGGTCCGGGCGGTCGACGCCCTGGACCTGGAGATCGCCGACGGGGAGTTCTTCGCGCTGCTCGGCCCCTCCGGGTGCGGCAAGACGACCCTGCTGCGCACGATCGCGGGGCTGGAGACCCCCACCTCGGGCCGGATCACGATCGGCTCGGCCGACGTGACGGCCCTGCCGCCCGGACGGCGGGACGTGGCCATGGTCTTCCAGGACTACGCCCTGTTCCCGCACATGGACGTCACCGCCAACATCGCCTACCCGCTGCGGATCAAGAAGGTGCCCCGCGCCGAGCGGGAGGCGAAGGCGGCGGAGACGGCCGCGCGGCTGAGCCTGTCGGAGCTGCTCGCCCGGCGGCCGGGCCAGTTGTCGGGCGGCCAGCAGCAGCGGGTGGCGCTGGCGCGGGCCATCGCCTGCCACCCCACGGTGTTCCTGTTCGACGAGCCGCTGTCCAACCTCGACGCCCGGATGCGCCTCGAGGCCAGGACGTTCCTCAAGCGCCTCCAGCGTGAGCTGGCCGTCACCACGGTGTTCGTGACCCACGACCAGAGCGAGGCGCTGGCCATGGCCGACCGCATCGCGGTCATGTCCGCCGGGCGGATCATGCAGGTGGGCACGCCGTCGGAGGTGTTCCAGCGGCCCTCCAGCACGTTCGTGGCCTCCTTCATCGGCTCGACGCCGATGAACCTGCTGCCCGGCGTGGTCAAGGACGGCGCGCTGCGGGTGGCCGGGGCCGTCCTCCCGCTGCCCGCGGGGCTCGCCGGCGGCGAGGAGATCGTGTACGGGCTGCGCCCGGAGTACATGGACCTGTCGGCCTCAGCGCGCGAGGACGCCTTCGCCGGCCGGGTCTCGGTGGTGGAGAACCTGGGCACGTCCTTCCTGGTGACGCTCGAAGTGACGGAAGGCTCCGGCGAGCACCTGGTCCAGGCTGTGGTCCCCGAGGACGCCGAACCCGCGCCCGGCGACGCCGCCTGGGCCGTCCCGCGCCATCCGCGCGCCCTGATGTACCGCGACGGAGAGCTGGTGGCCTCGTGACCGCCCTCCCCGCGATCAGGCTCAGCGGCCGGTGGACGCTGGACGACCGGCTGGTCAAGCAGGTGTGGGGCGTGCCGTTCGAGCTGCCGGCCGGCGCGCGCGCGTTCACGGTGGAGCTGTCCTACGACCGCTCCGCCGCCGTGCTCGACCTCGGCTGCGAGGGTCCCGGCCGCTTCCGGGGCTGGTCGGGCGGCGCCCGCTCGCGCTACACGATCGCGCCCTCGTGGGCGACGCCGGGTTACCTGCCAGGCGAGCCCGAGCCTGGCGCCTGGCAGGTGCTGGTCGGCCTGTACCGCGTCCCGCTGGACGGGGTGGCCTACGAGGTCACCGTGACGCCGTACGCCGTGCCGCCCGCGCCGCCGGAGCCGCCCGCCGCTCCCCCACCGTCCCCGGTGGCGCCCGCCTCGGCGCGCCGGGGACTGCCGGCGCTGGACGGGCTGCGGTGGCAGGCCGGCGAGCTGCACGCCCACACCGTGCACTCCGACGGCGTCCTCACCATCGATGAGCTCGCGGCGCTCGCCCGTTCGGAAGGGCTGGACTTCCTGGCGGTCACCGACCACAACACCGTCAGCCACCACGCCGCGCTGCCCGGGGCACAGGCGCGAGCCGGGATCACGCTCATCCCCGGCCAGGAGGTCACCACCGACCTCGGCCACGCCAACGCCTTCGGCGACATCGGCTGGATCGACTTCCGGCGACCCGCCGACGACTGGGCGCGGGAGGTGCGCGACCAGGACGGGCTGCTGTCGGTCAATCACCCGCTGGGCGCCGACTGCGCGTGGCGCCACCCGTTCACCGAGCGGCCCCGCACCGCCGAGGTCTGGCACTCGGGGTGGTGGGACCGCACGTGGGGAGCCCCGCTGTCCTGGGCGCAGGCGTGGCGCGACGACGTGGTCTACATCGGGGGCGGCGACTTCCACCGTCCCGAGGAGAACCACCCGCCCGGCGCGCCGTCCACGTGGGTGCTGGCGGAGCCGTCCGCGGGCGGCTCGGCGGGCGCGGCGATCGTGGAGGGCATCCGCGCGGGCCGCACGGCGGTCTCGGCCGGCCCCGGCGGGCCGCTGCTGCTGCGGCACGGCGCGGAGTTCCTGGTGCTGGACGCCGACGGGCTGGTGCTGTGGGGGCCCGAACACCGGGCGGTGATCCGCGGCGACCGCGTCACGCTCCCTGCCCGCCCGGGGCCGCACCGCCTGGAGACCACCCGCAACGAGGTCATGGCCCTGTGCACCTGACCCTCCGCGCTCCCACGCCGCCACCGGACGGGCGGGCGCGCGCCCTCGCCAGAAGCTCCCATCGTCGCCAGACGCACGTCCCGGCCGGAGGCACGCCGTGAACGAGATCGTCGTCGTCCCGCACACCCACTGGGACCGCGAGTGGTACCTGCCGTTCCAGCGCTTCCGCATGGGCCTGGTACGGATGCTGGACGAGGTCCTCGACACCATGGCGGCCGACCCGGCCTACCGGTTCACGATGGACGGCCAGCTCGCCGCGGTCGAGGACTACCTGGAGATCCGTCCCGAGCGCCGGGACGAACTCGCACGGTTCGTCCGCGAGGGACGTTTCGGCGCCGGCCCCTGGACGATCCTCGCCGACGAGTTCCTGTGCTCGGGCGAGACGCTGATCCGCAACCTCGAGTACGGGCTGCGCGGCGCCCGCGAGCTCGGCGGGGCCATGGAGGTCGGGTACCTCCCCGACCAGTTCGGGCACTGCGCGCAGATGCCGCAGATCCTGGCCCTGGCGGGGCTGCCGGTCGCCTGCCTGTGGCGGGGGGTGCCCGCCGGGGTCGGACGCGACGTGTTCGCCTGGGAGGGCGCCGACGGCACGGTGATCCGCACCCAGTACATGCCCGGCGGCTACGGGAACGCGGTGGCCCTGTTCACCGGCCCGGAGGAGGGGCTCGGCGACCGGGTGGCCGTATTCGCCGACACGATGCGTCCCTGGCGCGCCGAGGGACCGCTGCTGGCCATGTACGGCGCCGACCATTCGGCGCCGGCGGCCGGCATCACCGGGGCCGGGCTGCGCCTGGCCACCCTCGGCGAGTACCTGGCCTCGGCGGGCGCGTTCGAGGGCGCCGAACGGCCGCCGGTCGTCCGGGGCGAGCTGCGCTCCCACGCCCGCGCCAACATCCTGCCCGGCGTGATCTCCGCCCGCGTCCACCTCAAGCAGGCCATGGGCCGCGCCGAACGCGTCGTCATCCGCTACGCCGAACCGCTGTCCGCCCTCTGGCTCGGCGAGCCGGCGGTCACGAGCGGCCGCGTCGGCCCAGGCCGGACTGATGAGCGCGGCGGCCCAGACGAGCGCGGCGGACCGGGCGAGCACAGCGGACGGGGCGAGCGCGGCGCACCGGGCGAGCACAGCGCAGGCGAGCACGGCGGACCGGGCGAAGGCGGGCGCGGTGGGCGGGACAGGCGCGGCGAGGGCGAGCGCTCGGCGAGCCGGCGGCTGATCGAGCTGGCCTGGCGCGGGCTGGTCGCCTGCAGCGGCCACGACTCCATCACCGGGTGCGGCGCGGACGAGACCGCCCAGCAGGTCGGGGCGCGGATCGCCGAGGCCGAGCAGATCGGGCAGGCGGTGGTCGACCTGGTGAGCGCCTCGCTCGCCGCGACCGCGCGGCGCGACCAGCTCGTGGTCGTCAACCCTTCCCCGTTCGCGCGCACCGCGCTGGTACTGGCCGACCTGCCTGCGCATCGGTCCGGGCTCGCCGCCCACGACGGCTCGGCGGTGGAGGTGCAGCGGCTGGAGGAGGCCCCGACTCTGCTCGACGAGTCGGCCATGGACGATCTGGACGCGCTGCTCGGGCGCGTTCACGAGCGGGAGCTGTTCGGCCACGAGATCGTCTCCTGGTCGGCCGGCGACGGGGTGTTCACGATCGTGGTGGGCCGGCACGCCTCCACCCCCTACCGTCACGCCGACCTGAAGGCCGCCGTCAAGGCGGCGTCCGCCGCCCGCCCGGGCCCGTGGCTGGTCCGCACGGTCGCCGAGCCGGTCGTCACCGTGGCCGCCCGCGTCCACGTCCCGGCCCTCGGCCGCACGACCCTCACCTCCGTCCCCGCCCCGGAACCCCCCGGCCTGGAAACCCCCGGCCCGGAAACCGTCCTCACCGGGGAGACCTCCGGCCCCGGATCCGGTCGCGTGCCCGTGCCCGGCCCGCAGGACCCTGGAGGGCGAGGGGGCGCGCCGGCCGGCGGCGGCGCCCCGGGGGCGCGGGGGGCCGGGCTCCGCGCGCTGGACAACGGGCTGCTGCGCGTGGAGGCCGAGGATGACGGCACGCTGACGCTCAGCACGCCGTCCGGCCTGGTCGCCCGGGGTGTCGGCCGGGTCGTCGACGGCGGGGACGCGGGCGACACCTACAACCACGCCCCGCCGGCGGGCGACCGCCTCGTGGACGTCCCGGCGTGGGTCACGGTCACGCCGGTGTGCTCGGGCCCGCTGGTGTCGGTGATGGAGATCGCCCGCGGATACCGCTGGCCGGCCGGGGTGGCGGGCGCGGCCCGCTCGGCGGAGGAAGCCGAGGTCGCCGTCACCACCCGCGTGGAACTGCGGGCCGGTGAACCGTACGCGAGGATCGCCGTCTCCTTCGACAACCCGTGCCGCGACCACCGCGTGCGCTGGCACGCGTCCCTTCCCTGCCCGGCCGCCGAGTCGTTCGCCGGCGGCCAGTACGCCGTCGTGCGGCGCGGGCTGACCGCGGAGGGGGGCGGCGGGGAGGAGCCGCTGCCCACCTTCCCCGCCTCGGGCTTCGTCGCCGCCGGAGGCCTGGCCGTGTTCCTCGCGCACGTCAGCGAGTACGAGCTCCTCCCGTCGCGATCCGGGCGCCCGGACGCCGGCGCCGGAACGGCGGCGGGTGAGATGGCGGTGACGATGGTGCGGGCGGTGGGGTTCCTGTCGCGCAACGACAACGCCTACCGCGATGAACCGGCCGGCCCGCAGATCGCCACACCGGCGGCCCAGTGCCCGGGCCCGGTCACGGCCCGCTTCGCGGTGCACCTGTACGAGGGCGCCTGGGATCAGGCCGGCCTTCCCCGCCTCGCCGAGGAGCACGACCTCGACCTGCTGGCCGTGCCCGGCTCGGCGCCCGCCGGCTCCCCCTCGGGCGCCGGCGCCGCTGCCGGCTCGAACGCGAGCGGGCCGGGCGCGGACGGGCCGCGTTCGCCCGGCGCCGCCACGGCGGGGACGGTTCCGGCGGGTTCCGGGGCCGGCGGCGCCGGGAACGGCACGGCGCCTGTGTCCCGGCTGGAGGTGACCGGTGACGGCGTGACGCTCGGGGCGCTGCGCGAGCGCGACGGCCGGCTGGAGGCCCGCCTGGTGGCCCTGCATCCGGCGGCGACGGAGGCGGTGATCACAGGCGCGTTCACCTCCGCCTGGCTGGCGGACGCCCTGGGCCGGCCGATCGGCCCGCTGGAGACCGCAGGGGGCGTCCTGCGGCTCCCCCTGCGCGCCTTCGAGATCGCGACGGTGCACCTGGCCTGAACGGGGGCCCGCGTCAGTCGTCGCTCGCGACGCGCTGGATCGCATGGGCGAGCCGGGCCAGATCGATGCCTTCGAGGTGGTCGAGGAAGTGCCGGCGCACGCTGGCCAGGTTGTCGGGCCATGCTCGTTCCAGGCGGGTGAGGCCGGCGTCGGTGAGGACGGCGTTCCACCCGCGGGCGTCGTCGTCGCATCTGACCCGTTCGATCAGGCCCTGACCCGCGAGGCGGGTGACGATGCGGGTCATCCCGCTCAGCGAGAGCTCGCAGGCGGCCGCGAGGTCTCCCATGCGCATCCGCCGATGCGGCGCCTCGGACAGCCGCATCAGGGTGATGAACTCGATGAGCGGCAAGCGCTGCCCGCGCATCATGTCGGCGTCGATCGCGCGCGGCAGCGCGTACATCACTCGAGTCAGCGCCCGGAGCAGCGCGTTCTCATCGGGGGTCAGCGGCCGCGGCGGCCGGGCTGTGGTCATGGACCAGGATTTTACTTGCTTCACGAAGAAACTACTCTATATTACTTGCTTGACGAAACAAGGATTTAGCCGGAGGCCGCCGGGCTCGCCGGTGGCGGCGCGGCCGCCCGCACGAGCCCGGACGCCATCGACGCCGATCACGCACCAAAGGAGCGCCCCATGGGAACGCTTGACGGGAAAGTAGTGCTCATCACCGGCACCGCGGGAGGCATGGGCCGCGTCGCGTCGCTGGTCTTCGCGCGAGAGGGCGCGAAGGTCGTCGGATGCGACATCCAGGCCGACCTCAACGACGAGACGGTCGAACTCGTGCGCCGCGGCGGCGGTGAGATGACGGGCGTCGCGCCCATCGACCTCACCGACCCGGATCAGGCGCGGCGGGTCGTCGAGGAAGCCGTGACCGCCTACGGCGGGCTCGACGTGGTCTACAACAACGCGGCCTATGTGCGCTTCGGCCCGATGCCCGACCTCTCCGTCGACGACTGGAAGGCGACCGTGGCCGGCGAGCTCGACATGCCCTTCCTGGTGTCGAAGTTCGCGTGGCCCCACCTGGTCCGGCGCGGCGGCGGCGTCATCATCAACGTCGCGTCCATGGCCGGCATGATCGCCGGCAGAGTTCCCCCGATGGTCGCGCACAGTGCGGCCAACGCCGGTGTCATCGGCATGACGCGGCAGTTCGCGCTCGAAGGCGCGCGCCATGGGATCCGTGCGGTGGCGATCAGCCCCGGGCCCGTCCTGAGCCCGGCCAGCGAACGCGATCTCGGCGACGACAAGGCGGCCCGGGACGCGATCACCGGTAAGACGCTTCTCGGGCGCTTCGCCCGGCCTGAGGAGATCGTGGAGGTGGCGGCCTTCCTCGCGTCCGACCGGGCGTCCTACATCACAGGGGCCAACGTCCCGGTCGACGGCGGCGCGACCGCCTGGTAGCGCCGGCGGGAGCCGGGCCGGGCCGCCCTCTGGGGCGGGAGGGCCGGCGGCGGGGGCCGTCCGGCCGTGAGGCCGCGCCGCCCCCGGGGGACGGCGCGGGGCTCATGGTGCCCGAACGCCCTCCGGGGGCCGCGTACGCCTCTGGGTGGCGCGGGCCGGCCCCTACTGGCCGCCCTTCTGCACGTAGCTGCGGACGAACTCCTCGGCGTTCTCCTCGAGAACCTCGTCGATCTCGTCGAGGATCGCGTCGACGTCGTCAGTGAGCTTTTCCTGACGCTCCTGGACGTCCGGAGACGCCTGTGCCTCGGTCTCCTCGACCTCGGTCTCCTGCCGGCCGGTCTGCTTCTGGCCGCCGGTGTCCTTCGTCGCCATGTGGTACCTCCGCTTGGGGGACGCATCTGATTCATATCTTCCCCGAACCGGACGACATTTCGCGCGGATCGTCCCGTGATCCACGCCAGAAGCCCGCAGGAAGACCGTCCCGTCAGACAACCTCCCCGGAACAGGCCGCCGTAAATCTGCTGACTTGCCACGATTTATCCGCCCGGAAGGTCCACGATCCGCCCGCCGAGGGCCGCATCGCCGGGATCGAACCCGACGGGCCGCATGCACCCGCCCGGCCGCCACGCTCATGCCGGACTGAGATAAATCAGATCGTCACCCCCGCTCATATGGCATTCTGTGAAGATCCGCCCATAGGCATCCCGCTCCGAACGGAGCGGCCGTGGGGGCAGGGTCACGATGCCGGATATGAACGGGTGAAATGAAAGCGGACCACGCACAGCTGCTCGGAGATCGCTACCGGCTGACCTCGCCGCTGGGCCAAGGTGGCATGGGAATCGTCTGGCGCGCGCACGACAGGCGCCTGGCCCGCGACGTGGCGATCAAGGAACTGCGCCCGTCGCAGCACGGCGACCGGTTCGACGTGCACACGGCGAGGCGCCACGCGCTGCGCGAGGCCCGCTCGGCCGCCCGGCTCAGCCATCCGGCCATCGTCACCGTCCACGACCTGCTGGAGGAGGACGGCCGCCTCTGGATCGTCATGGAGCTGGTGGAGGCGCTGACCCTGCAGGCGACGGCCTGGCACCTCGGCCGCCTGCCGGTCCACTGGACGGCGTGGATCGGCTTCCACCTGCTGAGCGGCCTGCGGCACGCCCACGCGGCCGGCGTCCTGCACCGCGACATCAAGCCCGGGAACGTGCTACTGACCGGCGAGCGGGTCGTGCTCAGCGACTTCGGCATCGCGGTGCTCCAGGACGAGACCCCCCACACCACCACCATGCCGATCGTCGGCTCCCCCGGCTACATCGCCCCCGAGCGCCTGAACGGCCACCCGGCGACGCAGGCGGCCGACCTGTGGTCGTTCGGCGCCACGCTGTACTTCGCGGTCGAGGGCAGGCCGCCGGCCGGCGGCGCGGGGGGCGACATTCTCGCCACCCGCCCGCCCGAGCAGTCGCGCCCGCCCCGGCGGGCCGGCGCCCTGCGCAGGCTGCTGGAAGGGCTGCTGGAGCCCGACCCGGCCGAGCGGCTCACCAGCGACCAGGCCGCGCTGCTGCTGTCGGAGATCCTGCGCAAGGAGGGCATCGCGGTGCCGCCCATGCGCCTGACCGGAAGCGGGATCTTCCCGCCCGGCGCCTTTACGATGTAGATCTGCACCGGGCGGCGGCATCGGCCTCGCCGATCACGACGAAGGCGCGCCGCCCACCGGAATGCCCAGGCCCTGCCGGGCGGCGGCCGCTTCGCGCGCCGGGCGCTCCCGCCCGGCGCGAGGCCGGGCGGGAGCGCGGCGGCTCAGCGCTCGCCGGTGAGAGCGCTCACCAGGTCGGCGGCGGTGCGGCAGCGGTCGAGCAGCTCTCCCACGTGGGCCTTGGTGCCGCGCAGCGGCTCCAAGGTGGGCACGCGTTGCAGGGACTCGCGGCCGGGGATGTCGAAGATCACAGAGTCCCACGAGGCGGCCGCCACCGACTCGCTGTACTGGCGCAGGCATCGGCCGCGGAAGTAGGCCCGGGTGTCGTTGGGCGGCAGCTCGATCGCCCGCTGGACGTCGTCCTCGGTGACCAGGCGCTGCATGCGCTCGCGGGCGACCAGGCGGTTGTACAGGCCCCGCTCGGGGCGGATGTCGGAGTACTGCAGGTCGACCAGCTGCAGCCGCGGGTGCGACCAGGGCAGCCCGTCGCGCGAGCGGTACCCCTCGAGGATCTCGAGCTTGGCCACCCAGTCGAGCTCTCTGGACAGCTGCATGGGGTCCTCGGCGAGGCGGGTGAGCACCGACTCCCAGCGGTTGAGCACGTCCTTGGTCATGTCGTCGACGGCCGCGCCGAAGCGGTCCTCGACGTACTTGCGGGCCTGCTCGAGATACTCCATCTGGAGCTGGACGGCGGTCATCTTGCGCCCGTCGCGCAGGGTGATCTCGTGCTTGCACGTCGGGTCGTGGGAGACCGCGCGCAGGGCCGCCACGGGGCTCTCGACCGACAGGTCGCCGGTGAGGAAGCCGTCCTCGATCATCGCCAGCACCAGGGCGGTGGAGCCCAGCTTGAGGTAGGTGGAGATCTCGGACATGTTGGCGTCGCCGATGATGACGTGCAGGCGGCGGTACTTCTCGGGATCGGCGTGCGGCTCGTCGCGGGTGTTGATGATCGGCCGCTTCAGGGTGGTCTCGAGCCCGACCTCGACCTCGAAGAAGTCGGCCCGCTGGCTGATCTGGAAGCCCTCGCCGCGGGAGTCCTGCCCGATGCCGACCCGCCCGGCGCCGCAGACCACCTGCCGGGACACGAAGAACGGGGTCAGGTGGCGCACGATGTCGGCGAAAGGCGTGGCGCGCCGCATGAGGTAGTTCTCGTGACAGCCGTAGGAGGCGCCCTTGTTGTCGGTGTTGTTCTTGTAGAGCTGGATGGGAGCGTTCCCCGGCATGGCGGAGGCGCGGACGGCGGCGTCGTGCATGACGCGCTCGCCGGCCTTGTCCCAGATCACCGCCGCGCGGGGGTTGGTGCACTCGGGGGTGGAGTACTCGGGGTGGGCGTGGTCGACGTAGAGCCGGGCCCCGTTGGTCAAGATGACGTTGGCCAGCCCGAGATCCTCGTCGGTGAGCTGGGTGGGGTCGGCGATCTCGCGGGCCAGGTCGAAGCCGCGGGCGTCGCGAAGTGGATTCTCCTCCTCGAAGTCCCATCTGGCCCGGCGCGCCCGGGCGGCAGAGGCCGCCAGATAGGCGTTGACCACCTGTGAGGAGGTCACCATCGCGTTCGCGCCCGGCTGCCCGGGTACGGAAATGCCGTACTCGGTCTCGATGCCCATCACCCGCCGTACCGTCACGCTCTCAGCCCTTCATCTGTGCTCTCTCGCACCCGGACCGCCACCGTCACGCCGTCCGTAACCACGAGCCTAGACCGTCGCCCGCGCAACCAGACCCTCTGGCTCGCTGCCCGTTTCGCCGGGGCGGAAACAGCGACGGCGCGGCTCCGGGAGGAACCACGCCGTCGCATGCCGGTGTCAATCAGAGGTACTGGCCGGTGTTGGCGACCGTGTCGATGGACCGGCCGGCTTCCGTGCCCTGCTTCCCGGACACCAGGGTGCGGATGTAGACGATGCGCTCGCCCTTCTTGCCGGAGATGCGCGCCCAGTCGTCGGGGTTGGTGGTGTTGGGAAGGTCTTCGTTCTCGCTGAACTCGTCGACGCAGGCGGCGAGCAGGTGCGAGATGCGCAGGCCCTTCTGGCCGGTCTCCAGGAACGCCTTGATGGCCATCTTCTTGCCGCGGTCCACGATGTTCTGGATCATGGCCCCGGAGTTGAAGTCCTTGAAGTACAGGACTTCCTTGTCGCCGTTGGCGTAGGTCACCTCGAGGAAGCGGTTCTCCTCGCTCTCGGTGTACATGCGCTCGACGACCCGCTGGATCATGCCGGCGACGGTCGCCTCGCGCGACTTGCTGTGCTCGCCGAGGTCCTCCTCGTGGAGCGGCAGCTCGGTGGTGATGTACTTCGAGAAGATGTCCTTGGCCGCCTCGGCGTCCGGCCGCTCGATCTTGATCTTGACGTCCAGGCGGCCGGGCCGCAGGATCGCCGGGTCGATCATGTCCTCGCGGTTGGACGCGCCGATGACGATGACGTTCTCCAGGCCCTCGACGCCGTCGATCTCCGACAGCAGCTGAGGGACGATGGTGTTCTCGACGTCGGAGGAGACGCCGGAACCGCGGGTGCGGAAGATCGAGTCCATCTCGTCGAAGAACACGATCACCGGGGTGCCCTCGGAGGCCTTCTCGCGGGCCCGCTGGAAGACCAGGCGGATGTGCCGCTCGGTCTCGCCGACGTACTTGTTCAGCAGCTCGGGACCCTTGATGTTGAGGAAGAAGCTCTTGCCGGACTGGCCGGTCTTCTCGGCGACCTGCTTGGCCAGCGAGTTGGCCACCGCCTTGGCGATGAGCGTCTTGCCGCAACCGGGCGGGCCGTAGAGCAGCACGCCCTTCGGGGGACGCAGCTTGTGCTCGCGGAACAGGTCGGCGTGCAGGTAGGGCAGCTCGATGGCGTCCCTGATCTGCTCGATCTGCCGCGAGAGCCCGCCGATCTCCTCGTAGGAGATGTCGGGGACCTCTTCGAGCACGAGCTCCTCGACCTCGGACTTGGGGATGCGCTCGTAGACGTAGCCGGAGCGCGGCTCGAGCAGCAGGGAGTCGCCGGCCCTGATGGGCTGGTCGAACAGCGACTCGGCGAGGCGGACCACGCGCTCCTCGTCGGCGTGGGAGATGACCAGCGCGCGCTGGCCGTCCTCGAGAAGCTCCTTGAGCATCACGATCTCGCCGACGCTCTCGTAGCCGAGCGCCTCGACCACGTTGAGCGCCTCGTTGAGCATGACCTCCTGGCCGCGCTTGAGGGTGTCGACGTCCACCGCGGGGCTGACGTTCACCCGGAGCTTGCGCCCACCGGTGAACACCTCGACGGTGCCGTCGTCACGGGCCTCCAGGAAGACACCGAAGCCGGAGGGCGGCTGGGCCAGCCGGTCGACCTCCTCCTTGAGCGCCACGATCTGGTCCCGGGCCTCCTTGAGCGTGGCCACCAGACGTTCGTTCTGTCCGGTGACCGCGGCCAGATTGGCCTGCAACTCATGGAGACGTTCCTCGAGGACCCGGGCTTGCCGTGGAGACTCGGCGAGCTTCCGGCGCAAAGCGGTGATCTCCTCCTGGAGGAAGGAGACCTGAGTTGTGAGGTCGGCGACCTCCCGTTCGCGCTGGGCGGCTCGAGCCTCAGCGTCATCGCGAGCTGCCACAGTCACCTCCTTCCCAGTCGAGGGCGACTACTCAAGACCCTACCTATCTCGGGGGCATCCGTAACCTGGCCAGGGAGTGTTCGTGTCATTACATCCAGTGTTCAGTGTTAAAAGCCTTATAGGCGACTATTGCTTGTAAGCAGCGTCACACAGGTTTCTGTTCCCATGGTGCGCGAGCGGGCATGATTGTTTACCGAAACGCCACAGCCGGCTTCGGAGCTCACGTACTCGACTCCTCCCCGTACGCGCCCTTGGCGGGGCGCCGGCGCCTGGGCGGGGGCGTGACGCCGTCCGCCATGCGACGGGCCATGACGAGGAAGCCCGTGTGCCCGACCATCCTGTGACCCGGGCGTACGGCGAGACCTTCGACATGCCAGTCGCGGACCAAGGTTTCCCACGAATGCGGCTCAGTGAAACTTCCGTGATCGCGGAGGCTTTCCACCGTACGCGACAACTGTGTCGTTGTCGCTACATAACAGCAGATAACACCACCAGGAGTCAGGGACTTGGCCGCCGCGTCCACGCATTCCCACGGCGCGAGCATGTCGAGGATCACCCGGTCGACGTCGGTCTCGTCGAGGGAGGCCACCAGGTCGCCCACCACCAAGCGCCACTGCTGCATGGGGCCGCCGTAGAACTTCTCGACGTTCCTGCGCGCCACCTCGGCGAAGTCCTCGCGCCGCTCGTAGGAGGTGACCTGCCCGCTCTCTCCCACCGCGCGCAGCAGGAAGCAGGTGAGCGCCCCCGACCCGACGCCGGCCTCCACGACCTTCGCGCCGGGGAAGACGTCGGCCATGGCCACGATCTGCGCGGCGTCCTTGGGGTAGACGACCGCCGCGCCGCGCGGCATCGACACCGCGTAGTCCTGCAGGAGATGGCGGAAGGCCAGGTAAGGCGTGCCTCCCGAGGAGCGCACCACCGAGCCCTCGGGAAGCCCGATCAGGTCGTCGTGCGGGATGGAGCCCTTGTGCGTATGAAAGACGCCGCCCTCTTTGAGCGTCACGGTGTGACGCTTGTCCTTGGGGTCGGTCAGTTGTACCTGATCACCGGGCCGGAACGGCCCGTGCCTGCGGAAACCCATGCGCGCAAGGCTATATCCGCCCGCCGCCCGCTCGCGCGGGCGCAACCGGGCACAGGGGTGACCGCTATGAGGTCGAACGCGGCTTCTGGGGTGGCGGATCCCGCTGAGAAAGGATTGGCCCTCCGCGCCCGTTCCTGGTACCTCTTTGCCATGCTTCCCCGGTTTCCCCATGACGCCGTCCCGGCGGGCCCGTTCCTCCTGCGCCCGGCCACCGAGGACGACGTCGACGCCATCGCGCGGGCCTGCGCCGATCCCGAGATCGCCAGGTTCATCCCGGCCATCCCCGTGCCCTACACCGCCGGCGACGCGCGCGACTACGTCACCGAGATCGCCCCTGAGCTGTGGAGGACGGGTGGCGCGGCCCTCGCCGTCACCGACCCGGCCGCGGGCGGCGCCTGGCTCGGCAACTTCTCGCTCAAGCCGCCGGACGTCCGCGGGAACACCGAGATCGGCTACCTGGTCGCCCCCTGGGCGCGCAGGCGGGGCGTGGCCACCGTCGCGGCCCGCGCCCTCACCGAGTGGGCCTTCCAGCACGGCGCGCACCGGGTGGAGCTGCTCGCCGACCTTTCCAACACCCCGAGCCAGCGCGTGGCGATGGCCGCCGGCTACCGCCGCGAGGGCGTCCAGCGCGGCGCCATGCCCCGCAGGGACGGCGGCCGCGACGACCTGGTGATGTTCGCGCGCCTTGCCACCGACCCCGGGACGCCGCAGCGGTCCTACCTGCCCGACCTGCCCGGCGGGGCGCTGTCGGACGGCGTGGTGCGGCTGGAGCCGATCACCCCGGACGACGCCGACGCCTACCAGGCCATGATGAGCGAGCCGGACGTGCTCGCCCGCAGCGTCCCCCCGCAGGCCCCCGACCCCGAGGAGACCCTGTACCGGTCGCACTGCACGGGCACCTGGTGGCTGGCGGGCGAGCGGGCCGAGCTCGGCGTCCGCGACGCCGCCACCGGCGAGTTCGCCGGCCACATCCAGCTCATGCAGGTCAACCCGCTGCTCGGCCAGGCCATGATCGGCTACAGCCTGGCGGGGCGCTTCCGCGGCCGGGGGTTCATGACCCGGGCGGTGAACCTGCTGTGCGAGTGGGCGTTCACGCACACCTCCCTGCACCGCATCGTGGCCGGCACCGCACCGGACAACATCCCCTCCCACCGCGTGCTGCGGCGTGCCGGTTTCGAGCAGGAGGCCCTGTTCAAGGAGCTGTTGCAGCAGCTCGACGGCACCCGGCACGACGACCTGCAGTGGGTGCGCATGCGCGAGGTCGCCCCCACGTCCTCACCCGGCGCCCTCACGGGACACCGCCCGCGCGTCCCCGGCGACCGGTAGCGTCCTGCCGGCCGGTCACGACCGGTGCGGTGTCCCCTTCGGCCGGCGCCGATCAGTCGGCGCCGAACTCGGCGCGCAGCGCCGCGAAGGCGGCGTCGGTGCCGGCCAGCGCCCGGTCGATGTCGGCGTCGGTGTGCGCCGCCGACAGGAACCAGTTGTGCCACGGGTGCAGGTAGACCCCCTCCTTCAGGCACGCGCCCGACCAGTACATGCCCTTCTCCAGGGTCGTGTCGCCCTCGAACGACAGCCAGGGGATCTGCACAGGGCCGGTCTGCTTGACCACGAACCCGTGGGAGGCCGCCTGCGCCGCCAGGCCCTCGCGCAGCCGCGTCCCCGCCCGCTCCATCAAGGCGGGGCCGTCGACGTCGCGCAGCGTCTCGATGGTGGCCTTCGCCGCCGCCATGGCCACCGCCGAGAACCAGAACGACCCGGTGGAGTACAGCGTCTGCGCGGGGCCGCGCAGCGCGTCCGTGCCGGTGACCGCGGCGATGGCGTACCCGTTGGCCATGGCCTTGCTCCAGGCCGTCAGGTCGGGCCGCACGCCGAACGGCTCCCAGGAGCCGCGCAGGTCCAGCCTGAAGCCGGCGCGCACGTCGTCGATCACCAGGGCGGCGCCGATGCGGTCGGCCAGCGCGCGCACCCCTTGGGCGAAGGCGGGGTCGACGGCCTCCTGGTCCTCGAAGGAGTCGTGCTTGAACGGCGTGACGATGATCGCGGCCACGTCGCCCTCGGCCTGGGCGGCGGCGGCCTGCGCGCCCGCCAGGTCGTTGTAGGGGTACTCGATCAGGTCGGCCCGCTCGTTCGGGGTGGTGCCGGCCAGGCTCGGCGTGCACCAGGGGTCGGCCCCGTGGTAGGCGCCGTGGGCGACCAGCACCTTGGTGCGTCCCGTCGCGGCGCGGGCGACCATGAGCGCCTGGGTGGTGGCGTCGGTGCCGTTCTTCGAGAACATCACCCAGTCGGCCGAGGGGATCAGGTCGACCATCAGCTCGGCGAGCTCGACCATGACCGGGCCGGGCCCGTTCAGGCAGTCGCCGGCGGCCTGCTGGGCGGCCGCCGCCCGCTCGACGCGCGGATGCCGGTGGCCGAGGATGACCGGCCCCCAGCTGCACATCAGGTCGACGTACTCCCGCCCGTCGGCGTCCCACTGGCGGCAGCCGTCGCCCCGGACGAAGAACTGGGGGTAGCCGGGGGCGAAGATGGCGGCGTTGAGATGGCCGTACATGCCGCCGGGGACGACCTTGGCGGCCCTGTCGCGCAGTTCGGCGTCGGACGCTCTCTCGGACATGATCGCTCAGATCCCTTCTGTGGCGTGGGGGTCCTGGACGCCCTCGCGGGCGAGGTGGCCGAGGTGGTCGAGGGTCAGGCCGTCCAGGCCGGCGTCGGAGCCGAGGCCTCCGGCGACCCGGGCGGCCAGAGCGGTGCCGAGGCGGGCCGCGTCGGTGATCTCGCGGCCGTCGAGCAGGCCGGCGATGAACCCGGCGCAGTAGGCGTCGCCGCACCCGGTGGTGTCCACGACGGCCGCCCGCAGGGCGGGCACGCGGACCGTGCCGGCGGCCGTGGCGACCAGGCTGCCCTCGGCGCCGAGGGTGATCAGCACGCCCGCCGGGCCTTCGGCGAGCAGCCGGGCCGCCGCCTCCTCCACACCGGTGGCACCGGTGATCATCAGCGCCTGTTCCTCGTTCGGGAGGAAGTGGTCGACGTAGGGCAGGAAGGCGCGGGCGCCCTGCACGAGGTCGGGCATGTTGGACAGCAGGTCCATTGTGACCAGCGTCCCGCCCTGCCGGGCGGCGCCGAGCATCTCGAAGAAGACCGGGTCGTGCAGCCCCCAGGTGACGTCCATGCCGCCGAGGTGGACCACCCGCGCCCCGGTCACCTGGCCGGGGTCGAGATCGGCGGTCGCGAAGGTCAGGTTGGCGCCGGGCACGTGGAAGGAGGGCCGGCCGCCGTCGGGGCGGATGGGCAGGATCGACGCGGCCGTCTGCTCGCCGGCCTTGCGCACGACGCCCCGCACGTCCACGCCGTGCCGTTCCATGAGCGTCAGGAGCAGATCGCCCAATTCGTCCTGGCCGACCGCCCCGGCGGAGGCGACGGGCACTCCGATCCTGGCGAGGTCGACGGCGGTGCCGGCGGCGGCTCCCGCCGCCGTGACCCTGATCTGTTCCAGCAGGTGGGTGTCCTGACCCTGCGGTATGGACTCGACGGGCCTGGCGAGCACGTCGACGATGTGCACCCCGAGCGTGAGGACGGTCATGGCGGTTCCTTCGTCGGAGACGGCGGATAACGAGGATTGCCGGATAATAGACGGGCGTCCGACTAAAATGTCAAGGCATCGACATCGGGTCTCCGGGCGAAGGGACGGGAATGCCGAAGATCGTCAACCACCAGGAGCGCCGCGAGGAGGTCGTCGACGCCGCCCGCAGGGTCATCCTCCGCGAGGGCATCGACGCCGCGACCACCCGGGCCATCGCCAAGGAGGCCGGCTACTCCAACGGCGTGCTCACCCACTACTTCGCCGACAAGGACGACATCCTGCTGTCGGCGCTCAGGTCCTCCCACCGGCGCATCGTGCGGCGGCTGAAGGACAAGCTCACCGGGCGCTCGGGGCTTTCGGCCCTTCGCGAGGTGCTGTGGGACAACCTCCCCCTTGACGAGGAACGCGAGCAGGAGACCGCCCTCGAGGTCGGGTTCTGGGGCCGCAGCCTGGCAGGCGGCAGGCTGCTGGAGGTGCAGCGCGAGGAGGCGGGCGAGCTGCGCTATCTCGTGCGCACCCTGCTCGACGCCGCCGCGGCGGCGGGCGAGATCGTCACCGGCGAGGACCTCGACGACGTCACCGAGCGCCTGCTCGCCCTCATGGACGGGCTGAGCCTGCACCGGCTCCTGTACCCCGACCGTCTCGCCTCCGACGCCCTCGCGCGCCTCATGGGCGCCGAACTGGACCGCCTGACCCCGTGAGCGGGCGAGGCACGCCCGTGCGTCATGATCGGGCCAGGACACCGACGGCGATCCGGCAGGAAGGAACCAGATGAGGCTGGCGCGAGAGCGGGAACAGTTGTGCGACACCGGCCGCCGCATGGTGGAGACCGGGCTGGTGCTCGGCACCTCGGGCAACATCAGCGTCCGCGCCGGCGACCTGGTGGCGGTCTCCCCTGGCGGGGTGGCCCTGGACCGGCTCACCCCCGACGACTGCCCCGTCCTGGACATGTCGGGCCAGGTGGTGGAGGGCGGGCTCAAGCCGTCCTCCGAGGTGCCGATGCACCTGGCGATCTACCAGAGCACCGGCGCCTCGGCGATCGTGCACACCCACTCCACGCAAGCCGTGGTGGTGTCGGCCACGATGAGCGAGCTGCCGGCGATCCACTACAACGTGATGCTGCTCGGCGGCCCCATCCGCGTGGCGCCGTACGCCACCTACGGCACCCCTGAGCTCGCCGAGCACGTCCGCGCGGCCCTGGAAGGCCGGCTGGCGGCCCTGATGGCCAACCACGGCGCCGTCGCCGTCGGCGCCGGCCTTCCGCAGGCGCTTGCGGCCGCCCGCCTGCTGGAGTGGCTCTGCGCCGTCTACGTCCAGGCCAGGACCATCGGCGACCCGCGCGTCCTCACCGGCGCCGAGCTCACCGCCGTCGTCGAACGCGCCGCCCGCGCCTGAGGGGCGCCCGGGCGCCGGCCACCCGACGGCGGCGCCGGCTCTCGCGACGCCGGGCCCGGTCGCGATAGCGTCGCGTCGACCATCGTCGGGGGCTTCGATCAGACTTTCCGGTTATCTGCGGGGACGGGTTCGATGCTGCGCGTCGAAGTGCTGCTGCTTGACCTTGTGATCGTGCTCGCCGCCGCGCGACTGCTCGGCGCCCTGGCCAGGCGCATCGGCCAGCCACCGGTGATCGGCGAGATCGTCGCGGGCGTCCTGCTCGGCCCCACGCTGCTCGGCCCATGGATCGGCGGCGAGCTGTTCGGGGCCGACATGCGGCCCGCGCTGACCGCCCTGGCCGATGTGGGCCTGGTGCTGTTCATGTTCGTGGTCGGCCTCGAACTGGACCAGGAGCTCGTGCGCGGCAAGGGCAAGGTCGCGGCGAGCATCGCGATCGGCTCCACCACCGTGCCGTTCGCGCTCGGGGCGGCGCTCGCGCTGTTTTTGGCGGCCGGGCACGCGCAGGGCAAGACCCTGCCGTTCGTGCTGTTCATGGGCGCCGCGATGTCGGCGACCGCCTTCCCGGTGCTCGCGCGGGTGCTGACCGACCGCGAGATGCACCGCACCACTCTCGGCGGGCTCGCGCTGGCCTCCGCCGCGATCATCGACGTGCTGGCCTGGACGGTCCTTGCCGTCGTCGTCGGCATCGCGGGCGCCGAGGCGGCGAGCGGCCAGTGGCAGGTCCTGCTCGCCGTGCCGTACGCGGCGGTGATGTTCCTGGTGGTGCGGCCCCTGCTGGCCAGGCTCGTGCCGGCCTTCGAGCGGGCCGGGCGGCTGACCCCCGGGCTGCTGTCGGTGGTGCTGCTGGGCCTGCTCGCCTCGGCGTGGGCGACCGAGTGGATGCACGTGCACTTCATCTTCGGCGCGTTCCTGTTCGGCGCGGTGATGCCCCGGGAAGGCGCCGAGCGGCTCAGCCACCTGATCCTGGAACGGCTGGAGCAGCTCGCGGTCCTGCTCCTGCTGCCGATGTTCTTCGTGGTGTCGGGGCTGAACGTCAACCTGCGCACGATGACGGTCACCAGCCTCGGGGTTCTCGCCGCCATCCTCGCGGTGGCCATCGGCGGCAAGCTGCTCGGCACCTACTTCGGAGCGCGGCTGCAGCGCGTGCCCGCGCGCCAGGCGGCCGCCCTCGCGACGCTGCTGAACACCCGCGGCCTCACCGAGATCGTCATCTTGTCGGTCGGCCTGCAGAAGGGCGTGCTCGACGGTGAGCTGTACTCGCTCATGGTGCTCATGGCGCTGCTCACCACCGCGATGACCGGGCCGCTGCTGCGCCGCGTCTACCCCGACCGGCGGATCGCCCGGGACATCGCCGAGGCCGAGCGCACGGCGCTGGGGGTGAGCGCCGCCTTCCGGGTGCTGACCGTGATACCCGGGCCGCCCGGGGACGCCGGGCCGCTCGCCGGGCTGGCCGCGTCGCTGGCGAGCGCGCGCACCCCCTCGGAGGTGCTGCTCGCGCACCTGCAGCCCTACCCTCGGGGACGGCCGGAGGTGGGCACCGGCCTGTCCTTCGAGCTGGCCCAGATGACCGAGACGCTGGGCGCTCTGGAGGCCCTCGCCTCCGTGGTGCGCGGGCACGGCGTGGAGGCGCGGGTGGTGAGCCGGTTCTCGGCGGACGTGGCGGGCGAGCTGCCGGCGCTGGTCACGGGCGCGCACCCCGACCTGGTGGTGGTGCCCTGGGACACCCCCGGGTACGAGCGGATCGCCGGGGAGGCGACCTGCCGGTTCATCACGGTGATGCCCGGCGCGGACGCCTCCGACGGGCCCGTGGCGGTGCATCACGAGCAGGGCGACGCCGCCGCCCATGTCGCGCTGCAGCTCGCCCTGGCCATGGGCCGCCCCCTGCTGGTGCTCGGCGGGGTCAAGGGCGCTTCCCTGGCCCAGCGCCTGGGCCGGCTCGGAGTGGACGCCGCCACGGCCGCCGAGCCGCCGGACGGCGCGCTGGTGGTCGCCGCGGAGGGCACCGACCCGCCCGCCGCGCACCTGCTGGTGCGCGCCGAGCAGGACGCCGACCCGATGGACTGGGCGACGGCCGTCCCCGCACGTCCCTGACCCCCGGCGCACCCGCCGGCGGCCCCGCACCCCGATGGGCGGCTCGCCCCACGAGGGGAGCCGCCCGGGTGAGGGCCGGGCCGCCGGCGGTCAGGCCTTGCGGTGGGACTCGTAGCGCATCGTGCGGGACACGCCGATGCGGACGGTGGTGCCCGGCAGGATGGGCACCGGCTCGTTCGGCGGGATGTCGTAGAAGTTCGGGTCCCCCGGCGGCTGCACCTGGGTGCCGTTGACCGAGCCGAGGTCGATCAGGTTGACGTCCCACCCGTCGAGCCGCACCCGCAGGTGGCGGCGCGAGACCGAGCCGTCGGGGCTGGTCACCCTGGCCGGGCGCGCCTCGCCGGAGGTGACCTCCGGCGCCCGCTCGGGGTCGCGCCCGAGCAGGTAGTCGCTGTCGAGGCTCAGCGTCAGGCCGTCGTCCAGCAGGAGCACCCCGAGCGGCGGCCGCTCCCCCTTGTAGGGCACCAGCGTGCGCTGCACCAGAGCGATGCCGCACACCGCGCAGTAGGGGACGCGGGGGTCGTTGAAGTGGTCGTTCTTGCAGTCGACGCCGTAGACCATCGGACGGCTGAGCGGCTCGGGGGCCGGGCCCGACTCGGTGGGCTCCAGCAGCGCGCCGGCCGTCTCGGACCGCTCTTCGCCTCCCTCGCCGAGCAGGAACGACTCGAAGTCGGGCGACTCGCCGTGGCCGGGACCGCCGGGGTCGACGGCGGCCATCTCGGGATCGGTGAGCAAGGACGGCGACGACTCGTGCTCGGGCGCCGGGGCCGGCTCGGGGATGACGGGAGGAGGAGGCGGCGGGGCGGACTCGGCCGGGGCGGGCCCGGGCGTGGACGCCAAGCCCATGTTGTAGGGCGCGGACCCGGGCGTGGACGCCGGACCCATGCCGTACGGCGCGGACGCGCCGGGCCGGGGACGGGACGACTCGGGCTCGGGGTCGGGCTCGACCGGCCCCGCCGCGGCGGACGGGCCGGACGTCATCGCGGGCCCGGGCCCCGGGAAAGGCTCGGCTGCCATTCCTTGGCGGACGGCGCCGGACCCGCCGGCGGGCGCCGCCTCCTGGTCGTCGCCCTCGGTGAAGGAGCAGCTGACGCCGCCGCCGGGGATCACGCCCGAGTCAAGGCGCGCCCGCCTGATCGGGGGCCCGGCGTCGGGCAGGCGCAGCTCGACGGCCGACACCGGCCCGGCGACCAGCCGGTCGGTCCAGGTCAGGGCATCCTTGCCGTCCAGCCGCACCTCGGTGCCCGGCCCGGTGACGGACGCCTGGGCGTCGCCGCTGACCAGCACCGCGATGCCGCCGCCCACGCGGCCGGCGAGGGCGCAGGCGATCGGCTCGGCCGTCATCGACCGCGCGAGGACCTGGGCGGCGCGCCGGGCCAGGGCCCTGCCGTCGCCGCCGGACGCGGCGGTCTCACGGACCGCGGCGAGCAGCTCCTCGGCGACGGCGTCGGCCGCGTCGCATACCAGCAGCAGGCCGCCCACATGGGCGATCAACCCGTTGCCGGGAAGCGGACGCACCACCCCCACGCCTTGCTCCGTCACAGAACTCTCCCTCCCCGAAAACGCCACCGGATGAACGGCACCCGCATCGGGCCGTTGGCCACCAGCCAAACACAGATCCAGACGACGGCGAACTGCGTCCAGAAGGCGGCGGCGGGCGGAACCGGGTCGATGAGGCTACCGATGGCACCGGACCGTAGCAAAAAGAACAGCAGAAGTCCTTCTGGGATCAGAGTGAGCAGCCCGAACAGACTCGGCCAATCCTTCTCCCAGCGGAACTGCATGAGGAAGTGGTAGATCAGCTCCCACACCACGCCGAGCACCGCGACCGCCGCGAGCACCGCGTATGCGACACGGTAGTCCCGCGTCGGCGGGCCGGACATGCCGGGTAGCAGAGGCACCATCAGCGCCGTCACCACCACGCCCACGGTGGCGAGAAGGAACAGCCGCGTCTGGATGCGGCCGGACAACGTTGGAACCACGGGGGCAGTCTCCTTAGACCGGCTTGTTGAGGGCCCACTTGAACCACTGCGAGGTCGAGCGCATCGGGCCCATCCTGCGGCAGAAGCCGCGGCCGGCCAGGTCGTCGGCGATCTCCTGGGCCGCGATCTGCAGGCCGAGGAAGGTGTCGACGCCGGGGAAGTACCCGCCGAGGGTGGCCGAGCCGGAGGCGTACAGCGCCCCGTCACCGCTCGCGGTGCCCTTCACCTCGAAGTGGCGCTCGACCTCCAGGCGGCCGACCGGGTTGCGGCAGGCCCCGCCGTGCCGCAGCAGGTCGGCGAAGACGCGGTGCTCGGCGATGTCGGCCTCGAGCCCGGTGCAGTCGATGATGTAGTCGGAGACCGGCTCGCGGACGGTGCCGTCCTTGCTGCGCACGTAGCTCATCATGCGGCCGTCGGGGGCCGGCTCGACGCGCTCGACGGTGCCCTGGACGGCGTGGTAGTAGCCGCCGCGGCGGCCCTCGCGCATCTGCTCCTGCCAGCGCCGGCGCCTGGGGGTGTTGGTGCCGCCCATCTCCTTGTACTTTCGGGCGCGCTCGGCGCCCTCCAGCTTGCGCATCTCCGCCTTGAGCTGGCCGCCCCACACCGACTTCGGGTAGTTGAAGCCCTGGTAGGCCCAGCCGTCCCCGCCCTTGCGCCGGGACCAGAGGTTCGGGCCGTGCGCGCCGGTGACGAACGTGCGGAAGATGTGGATGATCTGCGTCTGCAGGCCGAGCCGCTCGCGGTCGTCGAACAGGCGCTGGAGCACGCGGGAGGCGACGATGCCGCCGCCGCGGATCACCACCGTGCCGGGGCGGGTCTTGAGGAACTCGTAGACCTGCTCGTGCGGCTCGTAGGCGTTGACCACGTGCTGGTAGTCGCCGTACTTCTGCCGGAACTCCTGCAGGTCGGGCAGGAACTTCAGGCCGGGGTAGCCGATCGCGAGGTGCACGAACCGGGAGCGGAAGACGATGCGCTTGGTGGGGGCGGCGCCCTCCGGCGGGGTCACGACGGTGAAGTAGCCTCCGCCCTCCCTGCGGCGCACCATGCGGACCTGCCCCTTGACCAGCATGTCCCAGTAGCCGATGCGCCTGGCCTCGCGTTCGAGGTTGCGGAAGACCGTGCCCGCCCTCGGCGTCCAGTAGTCGTTGAAGACGGGCTCGGTCGCGATCTGCCACAGGTAGGACGGCCTCTTCTCGCGCCAGGCCTCCTCCAGGGCGTACGACGGGAAGCCCCACAGGTTGTCGGGCCGCGAGGAGGAGTCGGAGCGGATGCGCTCGGACCTCGGGATCTGGGAGCACCTGGTCAGGAACTCGTAGGTCTGCCATGGATGGTCGATGTTGGACACCACGCGCATCTGCGATGCCGGCACGCCGTACACGCGCAGGTAGTCGAGCGTGACGAACGACCCGATGCCGCCCCCGACGGTGAGGAAGGGGATGTCGTACATGGGGATGCCCGCGGCGGCGACCAGCCGGTCGCTCCAGACGGGCGCGCCCAGCAGCTCCGGCGTCAGATCACCGCTGGCGGGGGGTGTGCGAGGCGTGGCCAATCGAGGTTTCCTAACCTGCTCGCCGAACGGATCGGCTGATCGGGACGGTAGCCGTGCCGCACGCCGGGAGACCAGGGAGTGATCCGGCGACCTCCGCCCCCGTGACCCCGCCGCGCGTACCTAAGATCAGACGCCTGAACGGCGCCGGAGGTTTTCGCGCCCGCGGGCCGGGCTCAGGGGAGAGGCGATCTTCGGGTCAGACCCCGATGAAGACGCGGTTGACGTCGGCGGTGACCAGCACGCCGTAGACGTCCCCGCCCCGCTCGACCAGCAGGTACTCCCCTGACGGGGTCTCGCGCATGGCGTCGATCAGCGACTCGCCCGACAGGTCGGCGGGCAGGACCAGCGACGGCTCGAGGCTGCGCGCCAGCGAGCCGACGTTCACCCACGGGCGCCGCTGCTCGGGTGTGGCGGCGACGGCGGCCTCGTTCACGATGGCGATGGGGTGCCCGTCGTGGTCGACGACGACCATGGCGCCGGCCTGCGCCTCGCCGGCGCGGCGCATGGCCTCGGCCAGCGGCACCTCGGCGGTGACCGCGATGGCGCGCCTGGCGAGCGTGCGGGCCTGCAGCTGCGGCATGCGGGCGCGCACCTTGGCGACCTGGAGGGACTGGCTGGCGCCCATCCAGATGAACGAGGAGAGGAGCACCGCCCACAGCAGCTGGCCCCAGTCGGGCTCCTGCTGGGCGACCAAGGAGGAGCCGAGGACCATCACCACCAGGGCGACGGCCAGTCCGCGCCCGAACCAGGCGGCGGCCTTGGTGCCGGTGACGGAGTTGCGGGTGACCTTCCACACGCCGGCGCGCAGCATGCGCCCGCCGTCGAGCGGCAGGCCGGGCAGCAGGTTGAACACCCCGACGATGGCGTTGGAGAACCACAGCTGCCAGATCAGCACGTGCGGGATGGTCTCGACCGGGATGACCTGGCTGACGGCGTAGCCGATGCCGGCGAGGCCCAGCGACGCCAGCGGGCCGACGAAGGCGACGAGGAACTCGCGGGAGGGCGTCTCGGGCTCTCGTTCGATCTCGGAGACCCCGCCGAGCAGGTAGAGCGTGATGCGCCGCACCGGGAGCCCGAAGTAGCGGGCCATCACGCAGTGCGCCAGCTCGTGCAGCAGCACCGAGGCGTAGAGGAAGACGGCGAACGCGAAGGCGACCACGTAGGTGGTGAGCGTGCTCCTGCCCGGCAGGTCGCTCGCCACCACGGGCTGGAAGCTGTAGGTGATGAACGCCGCGACGATCAACCACGTCGGGGACACGTAGACGGGGATGCCGAAAGGGCTTCCCATGCGCAGCCCCGGAGACGCAGGGCGTTGCGGGGTCTGAGTGCTCATGATTGTCGTCTTCCCTCCTTGTGCCTCGATGCTACGCGCCTTCAGGTACAGAAAGACCTACCGGAGCGGCGCCTTGGGCCTGAAGTGTCGGCGAGCTGACCTACAGTTCCGGCATGAGCATTTCGGAGCCGTCCGCGATCATCGGCAGTCTCTCCCCCTCCCGCGCGGGTGACTTCATGACATGTCCGCTGCTCTACCGCTTCCGGGTGATCGACCGGCTTCCCGAGCGGCCCTCCCCCGCCGCCGTGCGCGGCACGCTGGTCCACGCGGTCCTCGAACGGCTGTACGACCTGCCGGCCGCCGAGCGCGACGTCGCGGCGGCGCAGGCCCTGCTCGACCCGCAGTGGGCCCGCCTGCTCGAACGGTCTCCCGAGTACTCCACCCTGTTCGAGGACGACGCCGAGCACGAGCGCTGGGTCGCGCAGGCGCGCCAGATGCTCGAACGCTATTTCGCCCTTGAAGATCCGCGCCGCCTCGAGCCGGCCGAGCGCGAGCTGTACGTGGAGGCGGTGCTCGACAGCGGGCTGATGCTGCGCGGCTACATCGACCGCGTCGACGTCGCCCCCACCGGCGACGTGCGGGTGGTCGACTACAAGACCGGCAGCGCGCCGGGCCGCGACTTCGAGGCCAAGGCGCTGTTCCAGATGAAGTTCTACGCCCTGGTGCTGTGGCGGCTGCGCGGCACGGTGCCCCGGCTGCTCCAGCTGATGTACCTCGGCAACGGCGAGATCGTCCGCTACGCCCCCGACGAGGCCGACCTGCTGGCGACCGAGCGCAAGGTGCAGGCGCTGTGGGAGGCCATCGAGCGCTCGCTCACCACCCGCGAGTGGCGGGCCCGCCGCAGCCGGCTGTGCGACTGGTGCGACTACCAGGCCCTGTGCCCGGAGTTCGGCGGCACTCCCCCGCCGGTGCCCGACCGGCGCCCCGGCGACACGATCAGGGGCGCCGGCCGCGCCGCCACCGACGAGCTGTGAGCGCCGGCCGCGGCACGGGCGCGGCCGGCGGCGCCTGATCCGGGCCTCCGGCCTTGCGGGCGGCCCCGGCCCTCCGGCCTTACGGGCGGCCCCGCCCCGGCACGCCGTGGGGGGTCAGCCGCCGTTGACGGCGTCCCACTCTTCGTCGAGCAGGGGTGGCAGCCCCAGGGCCGCCGCCGCCTCGTCCAGCCGGCGGCGGTCCAGGTCCCGTGAGACCATCAGGCCCTCGGCCTGCCTGCGGCGGCGCTCGGCGCCCACCAGCTCGGCGACCGTCTCGCGTACGCGCCGCACGGTCTCGAGGTTGGCGTGCCGCTGCGACTCGGCGATGTCAGGGCCGCCGTAGCCGGGATGCATCATCGGCCCTCCTCAGCCCGGCGCCGCTCTGGACTCCGTCCCCCCGCTCGCTCACGATGAAGCTGTGGCATGTTCGTCATCGCCTCCGCCGTTCACTCAGCCGCCGGCCGCTCCCCCTCACCAGAATGCCGCCCGGCGACTACGCACGGTACCCATGGGCATCCATTGCGTATTCGACACTTTGTGTGTAAAGACTTGTGGAAGGCGTCAGGAGAGCCGTAAGAACCGACGAACGGAGCCGGGATGCCCGCCCCCCGAGAACTCGACCCGGCCGCCTCCGCTCAGGCCCTTTTCGGCTACGAGCTGCGGCGGCACCGCACGGCGGCCGGCTGGACCATGGACCAGCTCGCGCAGAAGATCTGCTTCTCGGTGGCCCTGGTCGGCATGGTGGAGAACGCCAGGCGCACCCCTTCGCGCGACTTCGCCGAGCGCTGTGACAAGGCCCTGCAACTCGACGGCGCGCTGCTGCGGTTGTGGCCGTTCATCAACCGCGCCTCCACCCCGTCCTGGTTCCGTCCGTGGCTGGAGGTCGAGCGCGAGGCGGGCACGCTGCGCACCTGGGAGCCGCTGGTGGTGCCGGGGCTGCTCCAGACCGAGGAGTACGCGCGGGCGATCCTGCTCGGCGAGCCCCGCGTCACTCCTGAGGACGTCGAGGAGCAGGTGGCGGCCCGCATGGAGCGCCAGCGCATCTTCGACCGCCCGGAGCCGCCCATGCTCTGGGCGGTCCTTGACGAGGCGGTGCTGCACCGGCCGATCGGCAGCTCGCAGATAATGGCCGCCCAACTGCGCCGCCTGCTGGAGGCCGGCGCGCTGCCGTATGTGACGATCCAGATAGTGCCCCTCAGCGCGTACTCCACCACAGGGCTCGAAGGGGGGTTCATCCTCGCCCAGACGCGCGGCCTGCCCGATACCGTTTACCTGGAGTCCGCAGGCCACGGCCAGGTCGTCGAGCGGGCGGCGGAGGTCGAAGAGCTCACCGTTCGGTACGAAGTCATCCGCGCCGAGGCGCTCCCTCGGCGTGCGTCCCTCGAGTTGATCAGGGAGACGATTCAGCGATGGACCACCTGAAGGACGAGCTGCGCGAGGCGACCTGGTTCAGGTCCGCCTACTCCGGCAGCAGCGGCGGCAACTGCGTCGAGGTCGCCCGCCTGTCCGGCGGCCGCGTCGGCGTGCGCGACAGCAAACGCCCGTCCGGCCCCCCGCTGGTCTTCGCGGCCAGCGAGTGGACCGTGTTCAGCCATGGCGTGAAAGCGGGACACTTCGGCGGTTGACCGGTCGCCCGGTCCGCGTGCGCCGTCACCGGCGTGACCACCCGCCCCCCTTAGCCTGGTACTGATGGACCCGGTCTGGAGAGTGCCAGGTCAAGACGCTTTTTCCGCCCTCCGGCATGCTTCCCTGGAAGTGCATCGCAGATGAAGGGGACTTCGGCACCGGACGTCGCATCCCGGACGGCCGGAAGGGAGGGCGGCATGACCGACCCGATCGTCAAGGCGAAACTCGCACGGCTCGACCAGGCCAGCAGGCAGGCCGAACTGGCCAGAGACGAGGCGGACCAGGCAGGTCGGCAGGCCGAGCTCGCGAGAGAGCGGGCCGAGTGCGCCATGAGGCGGGCCGCCTCCGCCCTTGAGGAGCAGCGCCGCTTCGCCGCCGATGCCGCACACGAACTGCGCACCACCGTCGCCGGACTGCGCGCCGAGCTGGAGGAGGCGCGGATGCACCCGGACCAGACCGACCTGGACGGTCTGCTGGCACGGACGCTCAACGGCGTCGGCCGGTTGCAGGCGGCCATCGGCGACCTGCTGCTGCTCGCCCGCCCCTACGCCGGGGAGCCCACCCGGCACGAGCCGGTCGACCTCGCCAGACTCGCCGCCGAGGCGATCTCCACGGGAGCCGGCTCGGCCTCCTCTCCCAGCCGCGGGATCACCGTCAAGGCGGTGCGGTCCGAGCTGGCCAAGGCCCTGGCCATCCTGCTGGGCGAGGCACGCCGCCAGAACCGCGGCGCGGTCTCCGTGCGGGTGCGCCGCGACGGCGACGTCGCCGAACTGGTGGTGTCGGGCGGCGACGGGGCCACGGCCGCGGGCGGCGAGCGGATGGAGCGCTTCACGCGCCTCGACACCTTCACCTGGGGCGAGCAGGGCGGCCTCGGCCTGGCGATCGCCCGTGGCATCGCTCACGCCCACCACGGCACGCTGTGGGCCTATCTGCGGCCGTGCGGCGCCAGGAGCTTCGTACTCCGGCTTCCCATGGTCCCCGCCGGTGACGGGGAAGGCGGAGAGCCGGGACGGCGCAAGCGCTCCGCGGAGCCCGTCCACGCCGCCTGAGAGCCACGGCCCCCGGCGCGGGACCGCCGGGGAACGCGGGGACGCCGGAGCCGGAGCCGGGACGTGGAAGCCCGGATCCTTCCGGGGGATGAGGAGGATATCCGTCCTCAGCAGGGTGGCGGGCAACGCAGACGTCCTAAATTGAGAGGGTGCGCACGACCCTCGGCAGCCCGCGAGCCTGGCTGAGAGCCCATCCCCTGATCGGCGACTCGGCCCTCGCTCTGGTCCTCGCCGGACTGTCGGTCACGACGGCCGTGCTCATCGGCACCAGCGACCCCACGGGCGCCTCCGGCCCCGTCGACGCCCCGGACGCCCTGAGCCTCACCCTGATCGCGCTGTGCTGCGTGCCGCTCGCGCTGCGCAGGCGCTGGCCGTTCGTGCTGCTCTGCGCGGCCGAGGTGGCGCAGATCGTCCTCGCCGCCCTGCATTACGACGACGGGCTCACCGGGCTGGTCTCGCTCATTCTGCTCTACACCGTGGCCGCCTACCGGGGGCTGGCGCTCAGCCTGGTGGCCGCCACCGTCGCCTCCGTCTCCTACGTCATCTCGACGCTCCTCGGCGACGACGTGGGCGGATGGATGCAGCAGACGTTCGTCGCGGTCGTGGCGCTGACCGTATGGGTGGTGGGCCGCTCGATCCGGCTGCGCCGGGCCTACCTGGCCGAGCTGGTCGACCGCGCCGAACGGCTTGAGCGGGCGCGGGAGGCCGACACCCGCGCCGCCCGCGCCGAGGAGCGTTCGCGCATCGCCCGCGAGCTGCACGACGTGGTGGCCCACCACGTGAGCGTGATGACCGTCCAGGCCGCCGCGGCCCGCAAGGTGCTGGACACCCGCCCAGAGGCCGCCAAGGACGCCCTGATGGCCATCGAGGAGATGGGAAGGACCGCCATGCGCGAGATGCGGGGCATCGTCGGGGTGCTGCGCACCGACGGCGAGGCCGGCGAGCTGGCGCCCCAACCGGGCATGGTCGATCTGCCCGGGCTGGTCGACCAGATGCGCGAGGCGGGACTGCGGGCCCAGCTCTGGGTCGAGGGCGAGCGGCGGGCGCTCCCGCCGGGCATCGACCTCGCCGCCTACCGCCTGATCCAGGAGGCCCTGACCAACAGCCTGCGGCACGCCGGGCCGGCCGCGCGGGCGTGGGTGACCGTCCGCCACGACCCCGGCGAGCTGCTGGTGCAGGTCGAGGACGACGGGACGGGCGCCGGCGGCAGGCTCGCGCGCGGGCCGGAGGACCGTCCTGGGCACGGTTTGGTGGGCATACGCGAGCGTGTCGCGCTCTATGGTGGAATCCTGCGAATCGGCCCGCGCCAGGGGGGCGGGTTCGAGGTACGGGCCCGCTTCCCCCTCAAGGACTCACACATATGACTATCAGGGTGCTGCTGGTCGACGACCAGCCGCTTCTGCGCACCGGCTTCCGGCTGATCCTGGAGGCCGAGCCCGACATCACCGTGGTCGGCGAGGCGGGCAACGGCTCCACCGCGCAGGACCAGTCACGGGCGTTGCTGCCCGACGTGGTGCTCATGGACATCCGCATGCCGGGAGTGGACGGCATCGACGCCACCCGGCGCATCGTCCGCGACGCCGCGCCGGGCGCCCACGTGCCCCGCGTCCTGGTGCTGACGACCTTCGACCTGGACGAGTACATCGTCGAGGCCCTGCGCGCGGGCGCGAGCGGCTTCCTGCTGAAGGACGTGCCGCCCGACGAGCTGGTGCAGGCCATCCGGGTCGTGGCCGCCGGGGACGCCATCGTCGCGCCGAGCGTGACCCGGCGGCTGCTGGACAAGTTCGCCACCCGGCTGCCCTCGGCCCACCAGCAGGCCACTCCGGCCCGCGTCCACCGACTGACCGAGCGCGAGCTGGAGGTGCTGCGCCTGATCGCCAAGGGCATGTCCAACGCCGAGATCGCCACCGAGCTCGTGGTCAGCGAGACCACCGTCAAGACCCACGTGGGCAACGTGCTGACCAAGCTGGCGCTGCGCGACCGGGTACAGGCGGTGGTCCTGGCCTACGAGACCGGCCTCATCACCCCCGGCGCCATCCCCTGATCACCAATGTGACCTCCGGCTTCGACGTCACCCTGACCCGGCCTCCGTCAGAGTGACGTCAGCGCCTCGAACGATATGTCGACCGAGATCGGGTCGTCGAAAGACAGACGCCGGGTGTGCCCGCACCCCAGCTCGTATCTCTCTTCGGACAGCCGATGCTCCTCGATGAGTTCCACCTCATCGCCCGCTTGGTTGAGGAAGACGATGAGATAGACCGGAATCCCGGCCGCGGCATAGGCGGCCTTCTTCTCGACGGTGTCGGTGCGGAACGAACTCTCCGGTGAGACGATCTCCACCACGAGTACGGCGTCCGTCGCGTACAGGCGCCGGTCGCCGGGCAGGCAGCGGAACACCGTGACATCAGGTCGCCGGAGATTGAGTGGAACATCGCTGATCCGGACGTCGATATCGGTCTCCACCAGCAGGCACGGCTCCGGCTTCCGCGCCTGCTCCAGTGCCGCGGCCAGCCGTCTTCCCACACGGTTGTGCATGCGCGAAGGACTCTCGCACTTGACGATATGACCGTCGATCACCTCGATCGTGCGGCAGAAGTCCTCGGGCAGCGCCCTGTAGTCCTCCGCCGTGATCTGGTCGGGAATCCAGCGGTACCAGTCACCGGGCACGCGACTCGTCATGGCCATACCTTAACGACCACCCTTCGCTCCCTCTTGTCCATGCCCACCCAGAGTGAGGACATGGACACTCTAAAAAGTCGCCAAGGGTGCGCGCAGCCGAACGGAGGGGGTGATCGGGAAAGGTGAACCCCGCCGCCGCGGAGATCGGGCAGGTGCTACCCCATGGGCAGGCCGGGTGCGGCGGGGACGGCGTCGGCCGGGGGCGGGGCGTCGGAGGGCTGGTTCTCGGGGAAGTGGCAGGCGACCTGGTGGCCTGGCGCCAGCAGGGCGAGCGGCGGCTCCACGGTCTTGCAGATCTCCTGGGCCTTCCAGCAGCGCGTGTGGAAGCGGCAGGCCGGCGGCGGGTTGATCGGGCTCGGCACGTCGCCCTGCAGGCGGATGCGCTCGCGCTGCCCGCGCCCCTTGACGTCCGGCACCGGCACGGCCGACAGCAGCGCCGTGGTGTAGGGGTGCATGGGCGTCTCGTACAGGTCCTTGCGGTCGGCGATCTCGACGATCTTGCCGAGGTACATGACCGCGACCCGGTCGCTGATGTGCCGGACCACCGACAGGTCGTGGGCGATCACGACGTAGGTGAGGTCCAGCTCGTTCTGCAGGTCCTCCAGCAGGTTGACGACCTGGGCCTGGATGGAGACGTCCAGGGCCGACACCGGCTCGTCGGCGATGATGAGCTTGGGCTTCAGGGCGAGCGTCCTCGCGATGCCGATGCGCTGGCGCTGGCCGCCGGAGAACTCGTGCGGATAGCGGTTGTAGTGCTCGGGGTTGAGCCCCACCAGCTCCAGGATGTCCTGGACGGCCTTCTTGGTGCCGTGCTCGGTCTTGACGCCCTGGATGCGGAACGGCGCGCCCACGATCGCGCCGACGGTGTGGCGCGGGTTGAGCGAGCTGTAGGGGTCCTGGAAGATCATCTGCATGTCGCGGCGGAGCGGGCGCAGCGCGCCCTGCGACATGTGCGTGATGTCGTTGCCCTCGAACAGGATCTTCCCGCCGGTGGGCTCGATCAGCCGGGTGATGAGCCGCCCGGTCGTGGTCTTGCCACAGCCGGACTCTCCCACCAGGCCCAGCGTCTCGCCCTTGCGCACGTCGAACGTCAGGCCGTCCACGGCCTGGACCGCGCCGACCTGGCGCTTGATCAGGCCCTTGGTGATCGGGAAGTGCTTCTCCAGCCCGTCGACGGACAGCAGGGGCTCGGGCGTCTCGCTCACACCGACTCCAGGTTGGGCTTGATCTCGTTCTCCCAGATGGCGCGCCGCTCCTCGGCGGGCATGTGGCAGCGCACCAGGTGGCCGCCCTCGGTCTCGAGGAGCTGCGGCACCTCGGTCTTCGCCTTGCCGTCCGTGCGGCCCTCGAAGGTGCAGCGCGGGTGGAAGGCGCAGCCCGGCGGAACGTTGATCAGGGACGGCGGAGTGCCCTTGATCGGCATCAGGCGCTCGGTGCGCTCGCGGTCGAGCCTCGGCATCGAGCCGAGCAGTCCCCAGGTGTAGGGGTGCTCGGGACGCTCGAAGATGTCCTCGGCGGAGCCGTACTCGATGCACTTGCCGCCGTACATCACCAGGATGTCGTCCGACAGCTCGGCCACGACGCCGAGGTCGTGCGTGATGACGATCAGCGCGGAGTTGAACTCCTGCTGCAGGTCGCGCATCAGGTCGAGGATCTGCGCCTGGACGGTGACGTCGAGGGCGGTCGTCGGCTCGTCGGCGATCAGCAGCTCGGGGTCGCACGAGAGCGCCATGGCGATCATGGCGCGCTGGCGCATGCCGCCGGAGAACTCGTGGGGGTAGCTGTCGACGCGGCGGTCCGGCTGCGGGATGCCCACCCGGCCGAGCATGTCGATCGCGTGCTTGCGCGCCACCGCCTTGGTCACCTTGTTGTGGATGCGGTACGCCTCGATGATCTGCGCGCCCACGGTGTAGTAGGGGTGCATGGCCGACAGCGGATCCTGGAAGATCATCGCCATCTTCTTGCCGCGCAGCGCCCGGACGTGCTCGGAGGTGGCGGAGACCAGTTCGTCCCCGTCCAGCCAGATCTCACCGCCGAGCCTGGCGGAGCCGCCCTTGTGCAGGCCGAGGATGCCGAGGCTCGTGACGCTCTTGCCCGAGCCGGACTCGCCCACGATGCCGAGGGTCCTGCCGCGCTCAAGCTTGAACGACAGCCCGTCGACCGACTTGACCAGGCCGTCATCGGTCGGGAAGTGGACGCGGAAGTCCTTCAGTTCGAGAAAACTCATGAGAGCCTCACTCTCGGGTCGACCACCGCGTAGAGCAGGTCGACCACCAGGTTCGCCAGGACGACGAAGAAGGCGGCCACCAGCACCACGCCCATGACCTTCGGCAGGTCCTGGTTGGTGATCGCGTCGATGGCGTACTTGCCGATGCCCGGCAGCGAGAAGGTGCTCTCGGTGAGCACGGCGCCGCCCATCAGCAGACCGAGGTCGAGGCCGAAGATGGTCAGGATGGGGGTGAGCGCCCCGCGCAGGCCGTGTTTGAAGACGACGACGCGCTCGGTGAGCCCCTTGGCCCTGGCCGTGCGGATGTAGTCCTCGTTCATCGTCTCAAGCATGCCCGATCGCGTGAGCCGCGCGTACCCGGCGGCGTACAGGAAGGCCAGGGTGACCCACGGCAGGATCAGGCTGTATGCCCACTGGGCGGGGTTGACGAAGAAGGGGGTGAAGCTGCCGCCGGGAGCGGTGATCGCGAGCGGCCGGCCGTAGCTGAAGAGCACGAGGGACACGATGCCGGTGAAGAAGATCGGCAGCGACACTCCGGCCAGGGCGATGCCCATCGCGGCCCGGTCGAAGACGCTGCCGCGTCTCAGCGCGGACACCACGCCGGTGGCGACGCCGGCGATGAGCCACAGCACCGCCGCGCCGAGGGCCAGCGAGATGGTGACCGGCAGCCGGAGGGTCAGGTCGGGCCACACCGGCTGATCGGTGATGAACGAGTAGCCGAGGCACGGCGCGGGGCAGTGCTCAACGCCGGGACCGTAGTTGTACTCGGCGCCGGCGACGATGCCCTTGGCGAACCGGCCGTACTGCACGATCAGCGGATCGTTGAAGCCGAGACGCTCCGCCGCGATCTTCACCTGCTCGGCGGTCGCGGTGCGGCCGACGTACCGCGTCGCGAGGCTCTCCGAGGTGGCGCCCGCCAGGCGCGGCACCAGGAAGAAGATGGCGAATGTGATCATGCTCACGATGGCGAGCATGACGACACCCCAGATCAGGCGCCGGATGATGTATGTGACCACAGTCCCCCCGGCTCCGGGGGCCGGCCGCTCGGCCGGCCCCCTGCCGCGTTCACGTGTCTATCGGATCTTTCGGAAAGGGTGCGGGCTCTGCTACTGCAGGCCCATGTTCAGGTAGTCGTACATGCCGAACGCCTCGCTGTAGTAGACGTTCGTCAGGCCCTTGCCGCGGATCAGCAGGCTCTTGGCCCAGATGCCCGGAAGGATGAACGCGTCGTCCATGACCTTCTGGTCGATCTGGCCCCAGATCGCCTCGCGCTTGGCGACGTCGGTCTCCAGCGTCGCCTGGTCGAGCATCTTGTCGACCTCGGGGTCGCGGACGCTGATGTTGGAGGAGCCGCCGGTCTCGCGGATGACGCGGCTGTCGACGACCTGCTGGAGGAAGCCGTAGCCGTCGGGCCAGTCGGCACCCCAGCCGTTGACGGCCAGGCCGAGCTTGTTCTCCTTGGCGTAGCCGGGCTTGCCCGCGTACAGGGCGAAGTAGTCGGCCTGCGGGAACGGCTTCAGCGTGAGCTTGATGCCGGCCTTGCCCAGGGACTGCTGCAGCGCCTCGGCGGCGGCCTTCTCCTTCGGGCGCTCGGCGCGGTAGGAGATGTTGGTCTCGAAGCCGTTGGGCTGGCCGCAGGCGGTCAGGTGCTCCTTGGCCTTGGCCACGTCGCCGTGGTTGTCGGCGCCGGCCGGGTAGGGGTTGATGTCCTTGTGGCCGGGGATGCCCGGGGGCAGCAGGCTGGTGGCGATCTGGCCGCCGGAGAACTCGCCTCCGTAGGCGGTCTGGTAGGCGACCTTGTCCGCGGCGTACTCGACGGCCTTACGGCAGTCGAGGTTGTCCAGCGGCTTCACGTTGCCGTTGATCGACGTGTACCACAGACGGGTGATCGTCGGGTTGTCGGTGCCGGCCTTGAGGTTCGGGTCGGTCAGCACGCGGCCGAGGGTGGCCGGCTGGGCGCCGGTGCCGGCGATGTCGATGTGCAGGTCACCCGACAGCAGGCGGTTGTCGATGTCGTCGGCGTTGACGTTCGTGGTGACCTCGTAGCCGTCGGGCAGCGCCTTGCGGTTCGGGTCGGTGGCCGGGTCCCAGTTCTCGTTGCGGACCAGGTTGAAGCCCTTGCCGATCTCGTTCTTGTCGAACTTGTACGGCCCGGAGGAGATCACGTGCTCCTGGTACTTGGCGCCGGTGTCCTTGGCCTTGGGGACCGGGATCGTCGCCGGGAGCTGCGCGAAGTAGTCGAAGCCGCTGTAGGGCTGCTTGAGGTGGAAGACGATCGTCTGGTCGTCGGGGGTCTCGATCGCGCTGTCGGTGTCGGCGTCCTTGGACTTGTAGGCGCCCTTGTAGTCCTTGGGCCAGGCCAGCGTGTCGTTGAAGTAGGTGTACCCGTCGGGGAACACCTCCTTGTCGAACGACCGCTCGACGGCGTACTTGACGTCCTTGGAGGTGATCGGCGAGCCGTCCTCGAACTTGAGGCCCTGCTTGAGCTTGTAGGTCCAGGTCTTGGCGTTGTCGCTCGGGACGCCCAGGCTCTCGGCGAGGTCGGGGATGAGCTCGGCGCTCTCCTTGCCGGGGGCCGGCTTGAACATCACCAGCGCGCGGCCGTAGAGCCGGATGAAGTCCCAGGAGTAGCCGTAGTAGGTGTCGGCCGGGTCGAGGGAGTCCCAGTCACCCGCGTTGGCGAGCTTGATGACTCCCCCCTTCTTGTCGGAAGGGTTGAACACCTGCGTGAGGGCGGCGTTGAACTCCGCCTTCGCGCCATCACCGGCGGGCGCCGCGCCCGACTGGCTCGGCGACGTCGCCGTGCCGCCGCCACCGCAGGCGGACAGCCCCAGGGCGAGAACCGCACCCAGGGCGGTCACCCCCAGTGTGGTTTTTCTCTTCATCTACAAAACCCCTTGTTGTCGGAGCCAGGGAACTTGCGGGGGGAATCAGATCGAGCTCATCGGGCCCTCGGGTCGAGGGCGTCGCGGAGACCGTCACCGAACAGGTTGAAGGCGAGCACCGTGATGAAGATCGCCATGCCGGGGAAGAACATGAAGTGCGGGATCGTGTAGAAGCGCACGGCGTCCGACAGCATGCCGCCCCAGGTGGGGGTGGGCGGGCGCACGCCCACACCGAGGAACGACAGCGCCGCCTCGAACAGGATGTTGGTCGGGATCAGCAGCGTGGCGTAGATCAGGATCGGCGCCATCAGGTTCGGCAGCATCTCACGGAAGATGATGTACGGCCCCCGGGCGCCGAGGCTGCGGGCCGCGTCGACGAACTCCCGCTCGCGCAGCGACAGCGTCTGGCCGCGCATGATGCGGCCGATGTAGGGCCAGTTGAAGAAGCCGATGATGAAGACGAGCAGCGAGACGCGCAGCGCGTCGCCCGAGAGGCCGAACGCCGAGTCGGGCACGATGCCCGCCAGGGCGATGGCGAAGACCAGCAGCGGGAAGGCGAGGAAGATGTCCATCGCCTTGCTGATCACCGAGTCGACCCAGCCGCCGAAGTAGCCGGCGACGATGCCGAGGGTGGTGCCGATCACCACCGACAGCAGCGTGGCGAGGAAGGCGATGAGCAGCGAGATGCGGGCGCCGTAGATCACGCGGCTGAAGAGGTCGCGGCCGTTGACCGGCTCGACCCCGAACAGGTGGTCCCCGCTGATGCCGGTGCCGTCCTTGGGCGCGAGCGTCTCGGAGCTGATGAGGTCCTGGTTGAAGTCGTTCGGGGGGTGTCCCAGCCAGGCGACGATCAGAGGGGCGAAGATCGCCACGAGGATCAGGAAGATCACCACGCCGGCGCCGACGAGCGCCACCTTGTCCCGCTTGAGGCGCGTCCACGCGATCTGGCCGAGCGATCGGCCCTCGATCGCTTTGCCCTGCGCCCCCTCGAGCACGGCTTCCGGCACGGCCTGAAGCTCCGCGCCGGAGACGTCGAGCGGTGAGGTCATAGTTGTCGGCCCCCTGGATCCCAGACGACTGTGGCTGTCCGATGGCGCAACCCGCCGCCGGGTGGCCGCGGGCTTCGCCCATCTTTCGGGCAGGCCGCAGGTGTACGACCCCCGGACGCAGAATCTACGTGCTGAGCTGCACTGACCAGTACCCGAGCACGCTATGTGGCTCAACTGTGATTCATGCGAAATTCATTCGTGTTGATCTTGAAGCGAATGTCCGGAGGGCGTGCGGGTTGTGTCCCGGAACCGTGACACTGTGCGGGAAGCCCGCTGGCACAGGAGGTTCGGCGCCGGAGGGCCTCCTGCCGGCGCGCCGCGACGCCGGAAAATCACGGCCGATCGCCCCGGCTGGTGACCCTATCGCGGGGTCGTGGGGCACCAGTGAAAGATCTTGACACCGGCGACCTCATTACCTGATCGTTACCTTCCGTCCACCTGCCGAACAGCCCGGACGACGCCCGGCGGGTGTGCCCGGAGCCGGGACGGGCGTCCCCGGGCCGCGTCTGGCGCGCGGCACGTGCCGGGGCGCGCGGGCGTGGCGGGGCCGGGGCGCGCGGGGCGTGGCAGGGCAGGGCAGGGGGGCGGGCGCGGCGAGGCCGGGGCGCTCGGGCGCGGCGGGGGCGCTAGCTGATGCCGCGGCGCTTGAGGATCTCTTCGACGTCGGACAGGTCGTCGTCGGCGGCCGGGGCGGCGGGCTTGCGGGGCAGTGGCCGGCGGATCGGCTGGGTGGCGCCGCCCCCCTTGGGCGCCGGCCCGGCTCCCGCGACCGCGGGAGGCCCGGCCGGGCGGTCGTTCGCGCCCGCGGCGGCGCCTGCGCCGCGGCGGCGCTTGCGCAGGACGCCGGAGACCAGGAACAGCAGCGCCGACAGCCCGGCCACGATGACTCCGGCCCAGACCAGCGGCGAGAAGACCAGGCCGGTCACGAAACCGGCGACGGCCGTGCCGGCCTGCCACAGGGCGGGCAGCGCGCCGGTGAGGTAGGCGGCGATCGGGATCAGGGACCAGGCGGCGCCGCGCAGGCCGGCGGCCGCGCCGCGCCGCCGAAGTGCCAGGAAGCTAAGTAGCAGCCCGGCCGCGCTCACCCCGGCGCACAACGGCAGCCAGGCGATCTGGTCAAAGGACATAACGGCTCGCCCCCTTGTCACGGCTCACCCTTCCATCCTGGCACGCGCGCGGGCGCCGGCCCCTCCTCCTTGCGGATGGCCTGGTCCCCCGCCCACGGAGGATGCCGGCGACCCGCCGGGGGGGCTCAGGAGCCGGCGAGGCTGCGCAGGGCGGCGACGTCGACCACCTTGAGGGACTCGACGACGAGCCGGCGGGGCGCGGGCGGGATGGGCAGCAGGCTGGGCACGGCGACGACGGCGCACCCCGCGGCCGTGGCCGAGGCGACCCCGGCCGGGGAGTCCTCCAGGGCGGCGCACCGGGTGGGGTCGGCGCCGAGGGCGGCGGCGGCCATGAGGTAGGGGAAGGGGTCGGGCTTGAAGCGCTCGACGTCGTCTCCGGTGACCACCACGCCGAACTCGCCGCCCCCGGGGAAGCCGGCCAGCACGGCCTCGGCCATGAGGCGGGAGGAGGAGGTGACCAGGCCGGTGGGCAGGCCCGCCGCGTGGACCTCGGCCAGCAGCTCGGCCGCCCCCGGCATGGGCTCGAAGCCGTCGGCGAGCAGTCCGAGCACGGTGTCGATCATCCACGCCGTCACCTCGCCGGGGTCACGGTCGGAGCCGCTCTTGGCGAGCATGTAGGCCACGGTCGCCGGCATGGAACCGCCGACCAGGCTCTCCTGGTCGGCGGCGGTCCAGCCCGCGCCGAGACGTCGCATCACCGACCGCTCGGCCTGGAACCAGAGCTTCTCGGTGTCGACGAGCGTCCCGTCCATGTCGAAGAAGACCGCGTCCACTGTTCGAACCCCCGCACCGGTGCCCTGACGTACACCGACGACCGTACCGGAGGCCGTTCCGTGCCCTCGGAGGTGGTCAGACGTTGAAGTATTTGGCTTCGGGGTGGTGGACGATGAGGGCGGAGGTGGCCTGTTCGGGATGCAGCTGGAACTCCTCCGACAGGGTGACCCCGATCCGGGCCGGGTCCAGCAGTTCGAACAGCTG
>NZ_JBHSFP010000044.1:0-52281 GCF_042654065.1 Sphaerisporangium dianthi
GGGCACGACGGCCGCGGACGCGCCGGTCACCGATGCCGGCGCCGCGTGCGCGGCCGCCTCGGCGGCGCCGGCCGCGGGCGGCGGGGCCGGATGCGGGGGAGCGGCGGCGGCCGGGGTCCTGGCCAGCCGCTCGGCCAGCTCGACCACCTCGGCCACCTTCTGCTCGGCGAAGGCCAGCCGGGCGCGCAGCCGCGGGTCCAGGCCCGTCTCCCGCTCGACGTCGTAGGGCAGATGCAGCAGCGAACAGGACGTGCTCACCACCACCTGCGCGGCACGGCCGCGCAGGGCCAGCAGCGCGGCCATCGCCCGCCGCCCGTCGGTCCGCCACACCTCACGCCCGCCGACCACCCCGGCCACCACGGTCTTGCCGGCCAGCTCCGGTGTCCGGCAGGCGGCCTCCAGGCCGGCGGCGCCGGCCACCAGGTCCAGGCCGATCGCCTCGACCGGCGTTCGCGCCAGGACGGGCAGCGCCGGGCCGAGCTCCCCGAAGTAGGAGGCGACCAGCATCGCGGGACGCGCCTTCAGCGAGCCGAGCCGCCGGTAGGCCTCCCCGGCGGCGTCCAGCTCGGCGGCGGTGCGGTCGGCCACCAGCGCGGGCTCGTCCAGCTGCACCCATTCCACGCCCTCGGCCGCGAGGGTGGCCAGCACCCGCTCGTAGACCTCCAGCAGATCGCCGAGCCGCTCCAGCGGACGGAAACCGGCGGGGGCGGCCGCCTCGGGCTGCGACAGCAGCAGGAAGGTCACCGGGCCCAGCAGCACCGGCCGGGTCGTCAAGCCCAGCGCGCGGGCCTGGCGCACCTCCGCCACCGGCTTGTCGCACACCGCGCGAAACGCGGTGCCAGGGCCGATCGAAGGAACGATGTAATGGTAGTTGGTGTCGAACCACTTGGTCATGCGCAGCGGCGCGATCCCCCCGGCGCCGCGCGCCATGGCGAAACAGGTGTCCTCCGCCGACGGGCGGCGATGGCCACCGGGCACCGCGTCCACCATGATCGCGGTGTCCAGCACGTGGTCGTAGAAGGAGAAGGTGTTGGACGGCAGGCCGGCCAGGCCCAGCTCGGCCAGCCGCCGCCAGGTCCGCTCGCGCAGCTCGGCGCCCGTGGCACGCAGCTCACGCAAGCCCACACCTCCCTGCCAGTACCCCTCCAGGGCCCGTTTGAGCTCCCTGTCCGGCCCGATCCGCGGATACCCCAGCACGGTCGAGGCGGGAAAAGGGGTGGGACGGGCGGTGGTCATGCGAACTCCCGAGGACTCGAGACGGCGGTGAATGCCCGGCATCCTGCCCGCGAATCCCCAGCACCAGCCCGATCTATCGACAACGCTTATCGATGACATCGCTGACGCCGCGCCCGCCGCCGTCCCGGACCGGCGGCCCGCCGCCGGGCGACACCCCGGCCGCCGCCACAGGCGGCCCGGGGCGGTGACCACGCGCCACGGCGCGCGCGACGGCCATACTTGCCCGGTGGAACCCGCACCGACGCTGCGCGACATCGGCTGCTTCGCCCACGTCGCCCAGACCCTCAGCTTCTCGCGAGCCGCCACCGACCTGGGACTCTCCCAACCGGCGATCAGCCAGGCCATCGGCAGGGCCGAACGCTCGCTCGGCGTGCGCCTGTTCGAGCGCACCAGCCGCGAGGTGCGCCTCACACCGGCCGGCGCGGCACTGCTGCCCTACGCCGAATCCCTGCTGGAGACCGCCGCCGCCCTGCGCGCCGAAGCCGGACGCCTGACCGCACCCCCTCGAACGATCATTCGCATCGCTTATGCACCACCGGCGGGCGGCCTCATCGCCCAAGCCGCCCGCCGCCTGGCCCGCCGCCGCCCCGCCATCGAGGTCGACCTGCGCGCCACCGGCCGCCGCGCCGCCATCGAAGCCCTGGCCAAAGGCGACGTCGCGGCGGCGATACTGAGCGCGCCGTTCCCCCTCGGATACACCACCGGCGCCCGGTTCAGCGTGGCCGTCACCCACCTGGCCGTGCCCGCCGGCGACCCGCTGGCCACGGTCCCGGCCGTCCGCCCCGCCCAGCTGGCCTCCCACAAGATCCTCATGCCGCGCCACCGCCCGCACGGCGGCATGTGGGCGCAACTCGCCGCCGCGCTGCACAGCCCGCGCCAGCACCACATCGTCGCGGAGGACATCGACGACTTCGCCGCACTTCTGGACCTGGTGGCCGCCGGCATCGGACTACTGCCGGTGCCCCACCTGCTGGCCTCCTCGACCCGCCGGCCCGACATCGCCCTCGTCCCGCTCGAAGCGGGACGGCTGCGCCTCACCTACGGCCTGGCCTGGCCGCCCGACCGCGCCACCCCCGAACTCATGACCCTGATCCAGGCGGTCCAGGAATCACTGTGGACCCGATAGCCCTCGCACGGCGACACCCGCCCGCCCTTCCTCCCCGGACGCGCGATCATTGATAGAGTCCACCGAAGGTGCGCCGGGAAGTCTGGTCGGCAGTTCCGCCGCCGACCCCGAAGGGCCGCCATGCGCGCTCGCGACCTGCTCACCGACTTTCCCACCGTCACCCTCGACACCCCCGTCCTCGACGCCGCCCGGCTGCTGGCCGACCAGGACCTGCCCGGCCTGATCGTCGTCGACGAGAGCGGCCTGCCGTTCAGCATCCTGGCCGGCACCCAAGTACTACAGCTGGCGGTGCCGACCTACTGCCAAGACGATCCCGCGCTGGCCCGGGTGGTGGACGAGGCACACGCCGACACCTTCCTGCACGCCATGACCGGCCAGACCGTACGCCGGGCACTGCCCGGCAGGCCACACGAACTACCGGTCACCGATCCCGACGCCACCGTGCTGGAGATCGCGGCCCTGATGGCCCGCACCCGCACCCCCCTGGTCGCCGTCGTCAGCGAAGGCCGCCTGCAAGGAGCCGTCACACTCCAGACGCTCATGGACAGGATGCTCGGTTCATGACGACCCTGGCCTGGCTGTCGGTCGCGGTCTTCCTCGGCGCCTACGCGCTGATCGCCACCGAACGCGTCCACCGCGTCGCCGCCGCGCTCGGCGGCGCCGGCGTCATGCTGCTGATCCACGCCAGCGACGCCGGCGCCGCGTTCTTCTCCCCGCGAACCGGCGTCGACTGGAACGTCATCTTCCTGCTCCTGGGCATGATGGTGATCGTCGGCGTGCTCAAGCAGACCGGCGTGTTCGAATACCTGGCCATCTGGGCCGCCAAACGCGCCCGCGGCCGGCCCTACCGGCTGATGGTCCTGCTCGTAGTGATCACCGCGGTCGCCTCGGCGCTGCTGGACAACGTCACCACCGTCCTGCTGATCGCACCCGTCACCTTCCTGGTCTGCGAACGGCTCGCGCTGCCGGTGGTGCCCTACCTGATCGCCGAAGCGATGTCCTCCAACATCGGCGGCGCCGCCACCCTGGTCGGCGACCCCCCCAACATCATCATCGCCAGCCGCGGCGGCCTGTCGTTCAACGACTTCCTCGCGCACATGGCGCCGATGGTCGTCATCCTGATGGCCGTGTTCATCGGCCTGTGCCGCATCCTGTTCCGCACGGCGTTCCGCTACGATCCCGGACGCGCCGCACAGATCATGCACCTCAACGAGCGCGAGGCCATCGCCGACCGCACCCTGCTGTGGCAGAGCCTGGCCGTGCTCGCCCTCGTCATGGCCGCCTTCGTGCTGCACCCGGTACTGCACTACGAACCCTCGGTCGTGGCCGTCCTCGGCGCGGGCATCCTGGTGGCCGCCACCAAGGTCACCACCTCCGACGCCATCGCCGAGGTCGAATGGCCCACCCTGGTCTTCTTCATGGGCCTGTTCGTCATGGTCGGCGCACTGGTCGAGACCGGAGTGATCGGACAGCTCTCGCACATGGCCGTCGAGGCGACCGAAGGCCGGCTCGAGGTCACCACGATCGTCATCCTGTGGGCCTCGGCCGCACTGTCGGCGATCGTGGACAACATCCCCTACGTCGCCACGATGAGCCCCATCGTCGCCGATCTGGTCCAGGCGGGCCAAGGCCAGGGACACACCCGGGTGCTGTGGTGGGCGCTGGCCTTCGGCGCCGACCTCGGCGGCAACGCCACCGCCGTCGGCGCGGCGGCCAACGTCGTCGTCATCGGCATCGCCGCCCGCAACCGCACCCCGATCAGCTTCTGGACCTTCACCAAGTACGGGCTCATCGTCACCGTCGTCACCGTGGCGCTGGTGACCCCGTACCTGTGGCTGCGCTACCTGATGTGACGGCCCGGCGATCCCGCGATACGCGGCCCGCCCGGCCGACGTGCCCGCCGCGGAGCCGGGACTCCACCCGGCCCCGTAGCCGCCCGCGAACCCTCGGTAGCATTTCACCGTGCGAGCAGCGACAACTCCTTCCGGTCACCAGGGGCTGACGGAGGACCAACGGTGAGCGGAGCCACTGATCCTGACGCCGGCATCCGGGCCCGGCTCCGGCAGCACTGGGAGGCCTCCGAACGCGGGGACCTCGACGCCGAGCACGCCATCTACGCCGCCGACGCGATCCTGGACTACCCGCAGTCGGGGGAGCGCTTCGAAGGCCGGTCGAAGATCCAGGCGCAACGCGGCGGGCACCCGGCCGAACGCCACTTCACCATCCGCCGGATCTTGGGCGGCGGTGGCCTGTGGGTGAGCGAATGCGTGATCACCTATGACGGTGTGCCCACCTACTCGATCAGCGTCATGGAGCTCACCGACGGTCTCGTGACGCACGAGACGCAGTATTTCGCCGACCCCTTCCCCGCGCCTCCCGGCCGCGCCGCGCCGGCCGAGCCGATCCCGGTCCGCGACCCACAAGCCGGTTGAGCCGCCGGTCGGCGAACGACATCGACCGGACGAGGCCCGCCCCGCCGCGGGGCGCTGCGATCAGGCGGGCGCCGCCCCGGCGTCCTCACCCTCGCAACGGCCCGCCAGAGCACGCGCGGCGGCCACCTGATCGGCGTCCAGCCCCTGGTAACCGCTGCGACGGTGCTGCTCGGCCTGGTCGTCGATCCAGCGGCCGTGCGTCTCCCACGCCGCCTGCTTGCTGACCCCCAGAGCCGCCCCGATCTGCGACCAGGAGGCGCCCGCCGCCCGCGCCGAACGCACCCCGAGCTGGCGCCCGTACCCCGCCTTGCGCGCGATCACCTCACCGAGCGCGAGCATCTCCAGCGCCTCCTGCGGCGACAGAGACGGCGCACCATAGTCGCCGGCCTCGTCGTCCTCCTCCTGCGCGCCCAGCGCGGCGGGGGAGGCCAGCGCGTCGCGCACGCGAAGAGCGTCGTAGCGGGCGGCGGCGGTCAGCAGCGTGAATCGGCCATCGAGTGTCTCAGGAGTCACCATGCCCGCAGTCTTACGTCAGATCACCTTGACGTCAAGCCATCCTGACGCGCGTTCGCGGGCCGCGAACGCGAACCGGGACCACCGCCTGATCAGCCGGCGACGGGGACCCGGGCCGGCACCCGAACATCTCCCGGGCGAGCCCACCACCCCCGGCCCGCCGGACAGCGACACACCCTGCTGACACAATGACCCGATGAGCAGGGCCGACCCCAGCACAGGCAGCCGATCCACAACGCCCCGCCCAGGCGCGCCCACCGCCCCCGCCCACAACGACCCCGCCGCTCCCGCGCCCACGCGATCCACCCCCACCGGCCCCCCGGAACCCGCCGCACCGCAAACCGGGCGACACCCTGCCGGCCGAACCGGGGGACACCCAGACGACCGGTCCGACGCCACCGGCACGCCACAACAGGACCTCACCCTCCACAAACCCATCCGGCCCGCGCAAGGCTCCGACTTCCTGCAGCTCACCATCGCCGACGCCCCCGCCCGCGGCCGCTCCGAATGGCTCGCCCGCCAGCTCAGACACGCCATCTCCGACGGCCGCCTCCCCATCGGCACCCGCCTGCCCGCCACACGCGTCCTGGCCGCCGAACTCCGCGTCTCCCGCGGCCTGGTCACCGCCGCCTACCAACGCCTCATCGACGACGGCCACATCGCCGGACACGGCCGAGCCGGAACCGTCGTCGTCGCCACACCCATCACCGCACCCCACCCCGCGCCCACCCCGGCACCCGGCCCCGCACATCCCAGCCACGGCGCCGGCCTGTTCACCGCCACCCCCCATACCGAGGTCTTCGAAGACCTGCGCGCCGCCCCCGCCCGCATCGACCTGTCACCCGGCGTCCCCGACCTCGCCGCCTTCCCCCGCACGGCCTGGCTACGCGCCGAACGCACCATCCTCGCCGACCTGTCCGCCGCCCAACTCGGCTACGGAGACCCCCGCGGCACCCCCGCCCTGCGCCTGGCCGTCGCCAACTGGCTCGCCCGCAACCGCGGCATCAGGACCGACCCCGACCACGTCCTCATCGTCGCCGGCGTCGCCCAAGCCCTCGCCCTCATCGCCCAGACCCTCCACCGCCAAGGCGTCCACCAGATCGCCGTCGAAGACCCCGGATCGCTGGGAACCGCCCGGCAACTGCGCAACTGGGGCCTGGACACACCCCCCATCGCCGTCGACGCCGACGGCCTGCGCGTCGCCGACCTGGCCGCCACCTCCGCCCCCGCCGTCCTGCTCACCCCCGCCCACCAGTTCCCGACCGGCGTCATCCTCGCCGGCCACCGGCGCCGCGACCTCATGCGCTGGGCCGCCGACGGCGGCCTGATCATCGAAGACGACTACGACGCCGAACACCGCTACGACCGCCCACCCGTGCCCGCCCTGCGATCCATGCTCGCCCACCACGTCCTCTACACCGGCAGCGTCTCCAAGCTCCTCGCCCCGGCCCTGCGCGTCGGCTGGCTGCTCGCACCTCCCGAGCACCGCGACGCCCTCATCACCGCCAAACGCAACACCGACCTCGGCAACGCCGTCCTCACCCAGCTCGTCCTCGCCCACGTCATGACCTCAGGGGAGATGGAACGCCAGCTCCGCTACATCCGCAGGCGCCACCGCCGCCGCCGCGACGCCATGATCGACGCCATCGCCGCCCACCTGCCGCACGCGACCGTGCACGGCGCCGCCGCCGGCCTCCACCTCATGATCACCTTCCCCGAAGGCGTCTCCGACACCACCCTGGCCGCCGCCTGCCTGGCACGCGGGATCAAGGTCCAGCCGCTGTCATGGCACCGGCACCGGCCCGGCCGCCCCGGCCTCGTCCTCGGATACGCCGCCACACCCCCCGGCGACATCGCCGAAGGCATCGCCACGATCGCCGCCCTCATCCCGCGCCGCTGAGCACGACGGCGACGACCGCCGCACCGCCCACCCCTGATCAAGGCCGACGCGGGCGAGATCCGGGTCGCCGGGCACGACCTGGCCGAGGAACCCGGCCAAGCGCGTGCCGCGATCGGCGTCACCGGCCGGTTCTCCGCCGTCGACAGCTTCCTCACCGGCGAGGAGCCTGCGACTCATGGCCGGCCTGCTCCACCTCGGGGCGTGGATGCGCTGTCAAGGCGCACACGCGAGCCGGGGCGGGGGAGCGGTCGCACAGGACCTTTCAGAAGATCATCAGGTCGGGGTCCAGGCCGTCGGCCGTGTCCGGCCGGGACGGCTTCTTCGCCGGCAGCAGGGACACAGGCCCGGCGAGGGGAGCGGCCCGCAGGCCCGCCATCAGCAGGTGATGCCATGGCTCCACCGAAAAGGCGATCGGCGAGGCGCCGGGAGTGGAAAGTCGCCTGGGGCGCCTCCGCTGAGACGGGGACGGGGTTCCGCGTGACGCGACAGGCACTCATGCGCCCCGCTGAGGCTTATGCACTAAACCAGACAGAATTGGGCTTCTGTCTGGTTTGGCGTTCTTCAGGTGTGAGAGGAGGGCGCGAGGGCGCGGCGGGCGATGGCCGGCCCGCGGGACCTCGCGCCGCGCCGCCACCTCGGACCGCCGGCCGCCCGTGCCCGGCGGTCCCGGCGCCCATGCCGCGAGACGGCTGGGGCCTCGGGGAGCGCCATCCCTCATGATCGTTTTACGGATGATCTCCGGCCGGCCGTTCCACGGCGCGAGAGAGACTCGGCGCGGGCCCGTCAGGCGTTTCCGCGTCCGGACGGCATCCGACCGGCGCCTGGCGCGCCGTCGTCTCACCGGCCGTGCTCCGGAGCTCGGCGGCCGGTCGCCGCCGGTCCGCCGCCGACGGGCCGGCCATCTGAAGCTCTCGTCCACGAGGTGCGCGACGCGCGTGCGCCCGCCGGCGCGGGCCCTCTCGGCAGGCCCTCCTTCAGTGTTTGATGCATAATCGCACTTATGCATCAAATATGATTCCACTCCCCGGAATCACCGGATGAGCCGCCCGAGGTCTTCCTTCCCGGCGCGGACGCACGACGCATGGCCGGGCGCCGCCGCAGGCGCCATTCCCCGACTGGTCCGGGAATGGCGCCTGAAGGCGGGACGGATCCGGCGTGTCAGCGGGCCGCTTGTGCGGGTTTGATGCATAATCGCAGCCACATGCGTCGCCGCCGAGGAGGTCGCCGCTTGCCGGAGGGTGAAGCCCATGGTGGATGAGCGTGGTCCGCTGGTGCTGATGCGCGTGCCCGAGGCCGCCGCCGAGTTCCTCTCCTCGCTGCGAACCAAGAAGCTCTCGCCGCACACGATCGCCGGGTACGAGCGCGATCTGCACCTGGTGGCCGGCATCGCGGCGGGGCTGGCCGGCGTGGCCGCGCCCGACCTGGAGGTGCGTCACCTGAGCGGGCGGCTGGTGCGCGGCGCCTTCGCCGAGTTCGCCGGGCCGCGTTCGGCGGCCAGCGTCAACCGTTCGTGGAGCGCCTGGAACCAGTTCCTGACGTTCTGTGTCGCCGAGGGGATGCTGGAGGGCAATCCGATGGCGGCGGTCCCCCGGCCCAGGCAGCCGGCCAAGGCGCCCAAGCCGCTGCTGGGCGACGGGACGGCCTCGGCGACCCTCCTGGAGCGGGTGGCGGCCGGTGCCCGCAAGGCTCGCGATCCGTGGGTGGAGCGCGATCTGGTGGTGCTGGCGCTGGCCCTGGTCACCGGGATGCGTTCGGCCGAGTTGCTGGGGCTGACCTTGGGGTCGATCGGCGGTGCGCCCGGTGATCGCAGGATCCAGGTGGCCGGCAAGGGGGGCAAGACCCGTTCCCTGCCGATCGAGCCGCCGATCGAGCATCTGATCGGGGAGTATCTGGGCAGCAGGTTGCGCCGGTTCGGCCTGGCCGCGCTCCCCCGGTCGGCGGCGCTGCTGGTGGACACCAGGAACGAGCCGTTGCGGCGGGGCGGGCTGCAGTATCTGGTGCGTCAGTGCTACCGGTATGCGGGCATTCATGATCGGGTGCAGAAGGGGACGCTGGTGCACGCGCTGCGGCACGAGTTCGCCACGCGGCTGGCCGAGCGCGGGGCTTCGGCGCACGAGTTGATGGAGTTGCTCGGCCATTCCTCGATCGTGACGGGTCAGGCGTATGTGGCGTCGACCGCGCGTGAGGTGCGGGCGGCGGCACGGGGCAATCCGGCGTACGGGGTGCTGGACCGGTTGCGTCCCGCGGGCCCTGGGGAACGCGGGGAAAGGGCCTGAAACGGCGGCCGGGCGGAGGGCCCGCGGTCCGGCGATGAGCCGGGACGGGCATGAGCCGCTTTCGGCGATCCGTCCGGCGTCGACGGTCGGGAGCGCGCCCGCCGGGTCCGGGAAGTGGGTCACCGAGCCGGGTTTCGGGAGGTGAGGGCGGGAGCGGCGCCGGCCGCCGTGCGGCCCGTGGACGGGCAGCCGAGGCGGCGGTATCTACCGGGCGCCGTGCCGTACTCGCGTTTGAAGGCGGTGGCGAAGGCGAACTCCGAGCCGTAGCCGACCGCGGCGGCGATCTCGCTCAGCGCGGCGTCGGAGTCGTGCAGCATGCGCGCGGCCGTGCCCAGCCGCCACCAGGTCAGGTAGGTCAGCGGTGGCTGTCCGACAAGCTGGGTGAAGCGGCGGGAGAACGCCGCGCGGGACAGTCCGGCGCGGCGGCCGAGCGACTCGACCGTCCATGAGTTGGCCGGGTCGCGGTGGATGGCGTCGAGTGCGGCGCTGGTGGCCGGGTCGGCGAGTGCGGTGGCCCAGCTGTTGATCTTGCAGTGCTCCATCGAGACGTCGAACCAGGCGCGCAGGATGTACAGCAGCAGCATGTCCAGCAGTGCCGACACCACCATGTCCGCGCCTGGCCGTGGGTGGTCGATCTCTTTGCCGAGCAGTTCGACGGCGGCGCGCAGCTCGGTGTTGTGTCCTAGCCTGGCGGGCAGGTGGATCATCGGGGGCAGGCCTATGAGCAGCGGATGGGCTCGCCTGGAGTCGAGCCGGTAGCCGCCGCAGAGGGTCACGGTGACGGGTCCGGTGCCCTCCATGGAGGCCGAGGCGAACAGCTCGGTGTGGGTGTAGGGGTCGCAGTCGGACTCCGCGATGGGGCTGGTGGGCGAGTCGGCCAGCGCGTAGCCGTGCCCATGGGGGAAGAACAGCACGTCGCCCGTCCCGGCCCGGATCGGCTCGCCCTCCGGCGGGATGGCCCAGCACGAGCCCTGCAGCACCACCTGGAAGCCCGCGGAGCCGGGTGCTGAGGGGAACCGCCGCCCCCAGGGCGCCGGCCATTCGACGCGTGCCGAGCGCGGCACGCCTATGCGTATGGAGGCGATCACGTCGCTCAGCACGTCCATGGAGTGAGTCTAACTTGGGAGACGAACGCGTATGAATCAGAGACAGGAACACATTGGACGCCTCTTTCGGGGCTCCTATCGTTGACGGCATGACAAGAGTTCCAGTCATCGGGGCGTCCGGCGCGATCGGCCGCCCTCTGGTGAACCACTTTCGCAAGGCGGGCGCCGGCGTCCGCACGGTGACCAGAGAGCCGACCGACCCGGTCGCGCTGGGGGCGGCTCTCGACGGTGTGGACGCGGTCCGCGCGGGTGTCGTGCGTCAGCCGTGCGGTGACGTGGCCTACTCCCCCGTTCACGAGCGGGGCGTCGCGGTAGACGGGATGCTGCGCGGTCCGGCCAACGGCGGCGGCCCGGTCACCGGGACGGTGCGGGAGGTCACCGGAGCGCCCTCGGTCGCGTTCGAGACGTGGGCGATCGAGCACGCCTCCGAGTTCCTCGGCACCATGTGGGCCGCCCGCATCCACGAGTACGGCGACGCCTCGGTGATCTCGCTGGACGAGGTGCCGGTGCCCAGGCCCGGGCCGGGTGAGGTGCTCATCAGGGTGGCCGCGACGTCGTTCAACCCGTCGGAGGCCGGCCTGCGGATGGGCCTGCTGCGAGATGTGCTCGGCGTCACGCTGCCGCACACCCTCGGCTGGGACGTCGCGGGCACCGTGGTGACCGGGGCCGGTGGCTTCGTCCCCGGCGACCGGGTGATCGGGCTCATCGACGGGGCGGCGGCCGAGTACGCGGTGGCGAAGGCGAGTGTGCTGGTCAGGGCGCCGGAGCGGATCCCGCTGGCGGACGCGGCCGCCGTGCCGGTGGCCGGGCTCACCGCGTGGCAGGCGGTGTTCGAGCATGCCCGTATCGGCCGTGGCAGCCGGGTGCTGATCAACGGGGCCGGCGGCGGGGTCGGGTTGTTCGCGGTGCAGCTGGCCAAGCACGCGGGCGCGCATGTGGTGGCGACCGCCGGTCCGCGCAGTGCCGCTGCCGTGCGGGCGCTGGGCGCCGACGAGGTCATCGACTACACCCGCGCCCCCCTGCCGGGCGGCAACGACGTGCTGATCAATCTGGTGGCCGACCCGCCGGCCTCGGTGACGCGGCTGGCCGAGGAGTTCGTCTCGATCACCGGGCCGATCGAGCATCCGCGGGCCGTCCGGTTCGTGGCCCGCAACGATCCGGGCGGGTTGGCCGAGCTCGTGGCGCTGATCGACGAGGGTGTGGTGGAGGTCGAGGTGGACGCTCGCCCGCTGGAGTCCTTGGCGGAGGTGCACCGTGCGGCCGAGCGCGGCATGATCCGCGGGAAGGTCGTAGTGAAGGTAGTGAAATGACCAAGAGCGGCGGAGCAGGTCGTTCTTGATCGCGGGGGCGGCGCCAGGGGTGGTGGCCTTCACCCGTGCCTGCCGGGCGCTCGGCAGCGTCCGGCGGCGGGGCGGCTGAGGGTCTTGCCGGCAGCCTTGGCGGCGGCGACGCCTTCGCGGGTGTTCTCGCCGATCATGTCGCGCTGGAACTCCAGCACGGCGGCCAGGACGGAGACCATCATTTTGGTGCCGGGGTCGTCGCCGGCCAGGTCGATGCCGGAGAGCAGTCCTGATTCGACGCGGAGGTGGAGGCCGCGGCGGATGAGCACCGGGCGCAGGGCGAGGATGTCGGCGACGGAGCGGAACAGGCGGGCGGCGTCGGCGATACGGATGGTGTCGCCGACGGCGGCCTCGTGCAGCAGTGCGGTGAAGCCCGCGCGGTCGAGGGAGAGTTGCCGGCTGACCGAATCCACCCCCTCGTCACGCGAGCCAAGGCCACTCCCCCATCAGATAGCCGCGAACGATGAGGCCAGCGGTAGTGGCGACCAGTGCGATCAATCCGATCGACGTCAGCATCCAGCCGGCGTTGACCAAGCGGTGCTTGCGCAGCACGACCTGGGCAGCCCGGCTTCGACCCCGGCACCTGGCTCCTGGACGAGATCGACGCCCGTGAGCGCTCCCTGACCTGCCAGATCGAGCAGACCCAGGCGGAGATCAACACGCTGACCGCGCGTCTGGGCGAACTCAGCGAGGCGATCGAGCACCTGCGGATCACCCGCAAGACCCTCATCTCCCTCGCCGAGGAGGATCCCGCCCCGGCCGAGCCGGCCGCGCCGCCTCCCGCTGTTCCCGATCACCCCGCCTACCAGCAGATTCTCACCGTCTTGGCGAGACCGGCGGCTCCCTGCGCGCCCGAGACCTGGCCATGGACCTCCGCTGACGCAGAACGACATCCAGAACGTCCGCACCAAGCTCAAACGCCTGGTCAGCCGCGGCATCCTCGTCGAGACCGAGCCGGGATCATTCACCCAGCCGCGCCCATAGCCCGAACCGCGAGCCTCCGACCAGCCGACCTATCCCAACCCCGACGACGAAAGGGCATCAGCTCGCAGAACGCATTCTCAGGGGCTCGAGGGCGGCTAGGACGAGGTCGAGGCCGAAAATGAACTCATCCGCCGGGTCGAAGCCGGCAGCGACGAGCGCCGCGGCGGACTCGTTGAGGTAGGGGAACTTGTCAGGAGGAAGCTGGGGCAGGTAGGCGTCCTCGGCCATGTCCGCGAACTCATCGGCGGTGGCGAACGGCAGGCTGGCTTCCTGCAGGGCGAAGCCGTAGACGTAGCTGTCGAGCAACCAGTTGGCGTGCGTCGCCATCAAGACCGGGAAGCCGGCCTGCCGCAGGCAGGCGGTGACCGCTTCGTGGTGGCGGAGGTTCGCGGGCCCCGGCGATGTCCGCGACTCCATCAGGCCGATCGCCCACGGGTGGCGTGCGAGAACCTGTCGGGCGGATACCGCCCGCCGTCGCATCGCTGACTGCCAGTCGGTCTCTTCGGGCGGGAGCTCGATCTCCTCGAACACGACGTCGATCATGGCGTCCAGCAGGTCCTCCTTGCTCGCTACGTAGTAGTAGAGCGACATCGCGCCCGCGCCGAGCGCGCGAGCCAGCCGGCGCATGCTCAGCTCGCCGACCCCCTCGCGGTCGGCGAGCCGGACCGCCTCGACCACCATCCGCTCCTTGCTCAGCCCCGCGTCTGACGCGACCCGGCGTCGTTCCCTCGCAGACAAAGGGTCTCCTCGCTCCCTCGAACGGCTTGACAATCGTCCAGCCCACGGTCATCGTACAGTGTACGAGCGTAGTACAGCGTACGAAGTACGGTGTACGAACCAACGAAAACCCCGAACCTGCGCGACAACCCGCCGGCCATCCGACCGTAACGAAGGGGTAAGAGATGAAATCCCCGAAGGACACCGCCACCACGCCAGCCCGCAGTCGGTTCGTTCGAGGCCGGCTCGTCGGCGCCGCGGCGATCGCGTTCGCGGTGTTGGTGGTGATCGAGAACGTGTTGTTTGCGGTAACGGGCGCGCTGCCCTACGGCGCTCCGATCGACAAGGTGCTGGCCTACTACGCGGCCAACCGCGACGCGGTCGCGATCGTGTCCGGCCTGGTAGCCCTGTACCTGCCGCTGCTGCTCGTGTTCGTGACGGGCCTGCACGGCCTCGTGGAGCGGCGGGGCGGAGCGGGCGCCGACTGGGCGCGCCTCGCCGTGGCCGCTGGCGCGACGCTGTCGGCCATCTTCGTGCTTGTCAACGTCCTGCAGATCGGGCTCGCGCTCTCCGCCGGCGGCCTCGCCGAGCCGACGCCCGCGTTCGGGCTCGTCTGGCAGATTCACGCGGCGGCGTTCGCGCTGGCGCTGCCGATGCTTGGCGCCACCTGCATCGGCTCGACCCTCGCCGCGCACGCGAGCGGGCTGACTCCGGCTTGGCAGCGCCTGCCGGGCATGGTGGGCGGGAGCCTGCTGCTCGCTGCGGGGCTGGGCAACCTCGCGATCGCCGACGGCTCGCCGCTGATCTTCGTCGGGCTCCTAGGGTTCGTCGCCTGGCTCGTCTGGCTGCTTGCGACCGGCGTGCGCCTCGTCCGGTCATGACCGAGATGGTGGCCAGCTCAGTCGCGGTATACGCAGAGAACCTGCTCACGAGCGGTCCGGTGTCCGCGCCAGCCGCGCCCATAGGCCGAACGGCGGCTGACCGACCAGCAGACCTCATCCAACCAACCGCAACGAAGAAAGGGGCATTAGCTCGCTTAACGCACTCCGATATGTGTGCGACGGCAATGAATATGAGTGGGCAACCGTGAGGAGCTGTCGCCCACTCCGATCTTCAGGTCCGTAATCTCCGCCACATGCCAATCGAGACAGCCTCGCCGATGGCAAGTGCATGAGCTGCTCCCGACTACAGCACGTCGTCTTCCCACTCAGGCTCGTCGGGGTTGCGCAGCTGCCGGACGCCGGCGGGGCCGAGGTCGAGCTGGGCGAAGGAGTAGGTGCCGATCACGTTGAGGTGCTGGCGGACGAAGGGCGACAATCGCCGCCAGGCTCAAGGCCGCGGGCAGGCCGGGTCGCTATGCGCGCGTTCCACGGGTGCTGCTGCGGGCGATGGGCAAGGAGGCGCGGATGCTGTTCTGGTTCGGAGAGTCCGGATACAACGCCGACGTCCAGGCCCTGCGCAAGCAGCACCCCGGCCTGCTCACGCTCGAAACCTGGCTCGCCCGGACCACTGGGCTGAAGGCGGCATGATCCTGTCGCGCCGCCTTGCCGCCGTGAACACCGATGCCCTCGCTGAGCGTCGAGCTCGGACAGGGCGGAATTGTCGGTGGGGGCCGGTACGGTGCCCCTGGTTACCCGCCGGAAGGACTGATCTATGCGGCCCGTGAAGCTCAAGCGGCTCACCGTGGAGGAGTGCGTCGACCGCTACGTCGAGCTGGTGCGCGCCAAGACGACGACCGGGGCGCTGTCCCCGGCGACGGCCGAGGTGTACGGGCGCGACGTGGCCACCTTCGCCGAGCTGGCCGGGGCGGGGCGGGTGCTGGACGATCTGACGGGCGAGGATGTCGACGCGGTGTTGCTGGCGTTCGCGCGCAAGCCCGACGGGCGGCGCTCCTCCCCCGCCGGGGCGGCGCAGAGCCCCTCGTCGCAGTCGCGGTTCCGGCGGTCGGTGTCGGCGTTCTTCAAGTACGCGGTCCTCTCGGGGTGGGTGCAGGTCGATCCGATGACCGCGGCGACGGTCACGGCCAAGGAGCGCGGCGGGTTGCGCGCCGAGCGGCGGGCGCTCACCCGCGAGCAGGCGCAGGGGCTGGTGGGGGCGGCGCGTGAGCAGGCGGTGGCCGAGCCGGGGGGCGGGCGGCGTGATCAGCGCACCGAGGTGCGTGACGCGCTGATCGTGTTGTTGTTGTCGACGCTGGGGCCGCGGGTGTCGGAGCTGGTGCGCGCCAATGTGGAAGATTTCTATACCAACGATGGTGTGCGTTATTGGCGCATCTTCGGTAAGGGCGGCAAGACGCGTGATGTGCCGCTGCCGGCCGATGTGACCGAGGTGCTGGAGGGTTACCTGTCGGCCGCCCGGCCCGCCACGGCCGAGAAGGCGTTGCTGTTGTCGTGGCGGGGGCGGCGGCTGGCGCGGGGCGATGTGCAGGCGGTGATCGACCGCGTGCAGCGGCGGGTCGATCCGTCGCAGCGCCGGTCGGTGACGCCGCATGGGCTGCGGCACACCACGGCGACGCATCTGCTGGCCGACGCGGTGGACATGGACGCGGTGCGGCGGGTGCTGGGTCACAGCGATCTGGCGACGCTGGGGCGTTACCGCGACGAGTTGCCGGGCGAGCTGGAGGTGGCGATGCGGGCCCATCCGCTTCTGCGGGGGCGGGGGGGCGCCTAGTTCGTGCCGCGGCCGCGGGGGTGCGGCGGTGGCACGTCCGCGGAGGCAGAGCGGGTGGGCCGCGCGCCGGCGGCCGCGCAACGGTCCGGCCGGCTCTGCCCTCGGCGTGAACGGCCCGTGGGTGCGCGGCCGGCGGTCGCCTTCTCCGGCGGTGGGCGTCCCGGCCGCCGCGGCCTTGCGTGTCAGACGGGGTCAGGTGGCGGCGGTTCGTGCCGCGGTGATCGCCACCGTGGTGTAGTGCATGGTGAAGCCGCCTCCGATCGCGTCGATGGCGGCGCCGACGGCCTCCAGCACCTGCGCCAGCTCGTCCGGCGGAAGCCGGGTGAGGATGCCGGAGGTGGGCAGCTGGTCCAGCCACGCATCCCGGGTGACGAACTGCTCCCAGTCGAATCGCCACTGCTCGGGGTCGCTGAACCCGCCGGCCTGGCGGATGCCGTCGGTGGCCTTGGTGAGCAGCATCTGGTACCCGTCCAGGGCCTGCTTCGGCGCCGCCTTGAAGTCGAACGGCGCGTCGGGCATCACCCGCACGCAGGCCGCGGCGAGTGCTTCCGCCACCTGCCGCGGGGGCTGGAACACGTGCCAGAACACGGCCAGCAGGCCGCCGGGCCGCAGCACCTGTGCCGCCTTGACGGCGCCCGCTTCCGGGTCCACCCAGTGCCAGGCCTGTCCGGCGATGACCGCGTCGAAATCCCGGCCGGCGGGGTCCCAGGCCTCGAACGTCGCCACCTCGACGTCCAGGCCGCCGCGCCGCGCATACTCGGCCATCCGGTTGTCGGGGTCGACGCCCAGGATCTTGCAGCCGGCCGCCTGGAACTGGCGGGCCTGTATGCCGGTGCCGCAGCCGACGTCCAGGACGTCGGGGCCGGGGCTGGCGGCGACGATCCGGTTCACCATGGCGTCGGGGTAGCGGGGGCGGGTCCGGTGGTACCGTTCGGGGTCCACCCCGAACGACTCTGCCATCTGCCGGTGCAGATGGGGCCGGTTCTGGGGTGGGGGTGCTTCCCCCGGCGTTATAGTGGGCATGCGCCCACCATAAGTGGGCAGACGCCCACTCGTCCAGAGGGCCAGGTCGGAAGGGGTACGGGATGCCGACAGGCGTGGCCATCCGCGACGTGCGCGAGCAGCTGTTCGACGCCGCCGAGCGCGTCCTGCTCCGGGACGGGCCGAGCGCGCTGACCAGCCGGGCGGTCACCGCCGAGGCAGGCTGCGCCAAGGGCGTCCTGCACCGGCACTTCGACGACTTCGACGCCTTCCTCGCCGAGTTCGTGCTCGACCGCGTCGATCGCATCGCCCCCCAGGCGGCGGCCCTGTGCGAGTCCGCCGGAACCGGCACCGTCGCCGGCAACCTCGCCGACGCGCTGACGGCCGTGTTCGAATCGGTGGCCGTGGCGATCGTCCCCCTTGTCATCTTCCGGGATGAGCTGCGCGCCCGGCTGCGCGAGGCATGGCCGGCCGGCGTCCCGGTACTGACGGAGGCCGCGATCATGATCGCCTCCTACCTGTCCGCCGAGCAGGCCCTCGGGCGCGTCGCCGAGGACGCCGACGTCGGCACCCTCGCGCCGACCCTGATCGGGGCCGGGCACCTTCTGTACGCCGACCGCGGCACCACCCCGCCGCAGGCCGGCGCCGTGCACAAGATGGTGACCGCCGTCATCGCCGGCGCCGTACGAGAACCGCTTCCCTGACCCGCGCCGAACCGCCCGAACCGCCCGGAAACGGCCGGCCGGTACCCGTGAGTCGATCCGGCGTCGGGCAGATGGCGCAGCCGGGCGGCAGCCCGCCGGCCGTCATGGGTGCTTCGCGGAAGTGAACCGTCCCGTGGCGATCAGGATCACGACGAGCGCGAGCGGCACGATCCACCCGCTCCAGCCGAGGATCGTCGCCTGCGTGGTGTCGACGTGCTCGCCGGCCTTGGCGAAGAGGAGGTAGGTCCCGCCCGCCCCATTGAACGCGGCATGCGCGAGGGCCGCGGGCCACACCGACCCCGATCGGAGCCGCAGCCAACCGAAGACCGCGCCGACCAGGATGCACATGCCGACCATCGCGGTCACGCCGAGCCAGCCCGGCGCATCCGGGTAGTTGTACCCGAGGAGGATGAGCGGAGCGTGCCAAAGGCCCCAGATCACGCCCGAGATCAGGAGGGCCGGGAGCGTACCGAGCGGCATCAGCTTCGGCAGCAGCCACCCTCGCCACCCGAGTTCCTCCCCCAGCGCCGGGATGAGGTTGATGAACGCCGCCAACGGGAGCGTGGCGAGCTGGATGGCGATGAGCGCGCCGATCGGTATCGGGATTTCGGCCACTCCCGCGGCGCCCGCTTGCTCGTCGAGGACCTGCTGGAACGCGGAGAAGTTCACGAAATCGGCCGGATAGACCCCCAGCAGCGCGCCGACCGGGAGCGCCACCAGGACGAGCGCGATGGACACGATGATCCCCAGCGCCGCGTAGCCGAGCAGTCTTCGGACCGGTCGCAACGGCCACAGCCCGAGCGTCCACGCCTTCTGCCGCGGCCGCTCCACGAGGAACACGACGACGAGGGCGGCGATCGCGGGGGTCGTCATCGTGGCGGCGGCCACGAGAGTGAACCAGGAGCCGGCGATCCCGTCACCGAGCCACAGCGGGAGCGCGAGGAGCCAGGCGAGAGCGAACGCCAGGGTGGTGAACACGCCGATGGATCGCAGATCGCGGCCGCTCATGCGGGATTCGCCTCGGGTCGTGGCCGTTTTCGAGCCGCTCGGAGATTCGATGGTCACGACGTCTGCCCTTCGAGGATGTGCAGACCGGCGATGGTGCGGTCGTCGCGGAACGCGATCCGCGCGGTGTAGTCGCCCGCCTCCAACGCAAGCGGCGTGTTCGTGATCGTCACGTCGCCGGCCCGGGTGACCTCAGGCTCTCCAAGCCCCTCGAAAGCTCCCGACAGGCCGACGATCTGCGCCCACGCGGCCGCGAGCGCGTCCTCCGACAGGCCATCGCGCATGCGCGGATCGAACTGCTCGGTGACACGCGACCATTGCCCGGACGCGAGGTCCTCGATCACCGAGACGGCCAGTTCGGCAACGCCGGCTAGGGGCGTGGTGTTCATGGGTTCTCCTGTTCTTGGATCGATCGGTTTGCCATAGCGCTGAAACGCCGCTTGCCGGCTCACGCCGAGCGCATCACCGATGACCTGCCACGTAGCGCCGTTCTGGCGCGCCTGCTGCACGACAGCCCGCACGACGTCATCGGCGGCCGCCTGCATGCTCACGGCGCGCCCTATCGAGTCGGCCCAGTCGTCGCTCCTCGTCAGGACGCGTGACGCGAGGAACGCCTCCATGTGCGCCTTCAAGGCCCGCAGCGCGTCTGTCAAATTTTCTTGCACGTGTAAACCATAGCTTTACACGTGACTGTGCGCCAGCAGGGACCGCTCCGCGGCGCCACCCTCACCGATGAGGGAATGCCGTCCATGGCCCTGCACCTGCGCGACCAAGACCTCGGCCTACGCGAGATCGCCTCCCGCCTGGCCATCACCCATGGCGCCAAGAGGGACCGGCACCCCCCCATGCGGCGCACGATTCATGCGCATGCGGCGGCTGTGATCACGGGCCGCACCGGACCTGGTGCCGGGCGGCGAAGGCCGGCCCGTACGATCGGGCATGTGGAAAAGCGTGAATTGGGAAAAACGGGCAGGCAGGTCGGGGTCGTCGGCCTCGGAGCGTGGCAACTGGGCGCCGACTGGGGTGAGGTCAGCGAGGACGACGCGCTGGCGACGCTGAACGCCGCCGTCGACGCCGGAGTGGACTTCATCGACACCGCCGATGTGTACGGGGACGGACGCAGCGAGCAGATCGTCGGCCGGCTGCTGAAGGAGCGGCCCGGACTGACGGTGGCCACCAAGATGGGCCGGCGCGTGCCACAGGTGCCCTCGGCCTACACCCTGGACAACTTCCGGGCCTGGAACGACCGGTCGCGGCAGAACCTCGGCGTCGACACCATCGACCTGGTGCAGCTGCACTGCCCGCCGACCCCGGTCTACAGCGACCAGGCGGTGTACGACGCGCTGGACACCCTCGTGCAGGAGGGCAGGATCGCCGCCTACGGCGTGAGCGTCGAGACCTGCGAGGAAGCGCTGACCGCGATCGCGCGGCCCGGCGTGGCGAGCGTGCAGATCATCTTCAACGCCTTCCGGCTCAAGCCGCTGGAGCGGGTGCTGCCAGCGGCGGCCGAGGCGGGGGTGGGCATCATCGCGCGCGTGCCGCTGGCCAGCGGCCTGCTGTCGGGCCGCTACGACGAGCACACCAGCTTCGCCGCCGACGACCACCGCGCCTACAACCGGCACGGCGAGTCGTTCGACGTGGGCGAGACGTTCTCAGGAGTGGACTACGCGACCGGCCTGAAGGCGGTGGAGCGGCTCAAGCCGCTGGTGCCGGACGGGATGACGACCGCGCAGTTCGCGCTGCGCTGGATCATCGACCACCCGGCCGTGAGCGTGGTCATCCCCGGCGCCCGCAACGAGCGCCAGGCGGTGGCCAACGCCGCCGCCGCGCGGTTGCCGGCCCTGCCGCAGGAGACGCACGCGGCGGTGTCCCGGGTGTACGACGAGCTGATCCGCCCGCAGGTGCACCCCCGCTGGTAGCCAGGGGCCCGGTGGACGGGGGCCCGGTGTTCCGGTGCTCGGTGACCCGACGCCCGCGGCCCGGGCCCCGGAGCCTGGCCGCGGGCGGAGGGCGAACATCCCGGCCACTCCCCCAGCGGGTGGGCGGCCCGCCCGCCGAAGACGACCTCTGGACCGGATCGCCTGCTCCACCATGATCGACGGCCGGCCATGTACGTGATCACAGGCTGTCATCACGCACATGGCCGGCCGAGGCGCTGTCAAGGGAGGCGCCACCGGCTGGATCTTGTGGCAGTCCGGCACCGCCCGGCTGCCACCACGCCTGCCCGCCGGTCGCACCCGAAGCCCCGTCTTCCTCACCGACCCGCGTCCCGCCCGCCCGTACCCCTTCCGCGGGCGACCCGCGCCCGGTCAAAGGCGGAGTGTCCGATGCCCGGACGATCCCGCCCAACCCTTGGGACCGCTTCTTCGACCGTTCCCAACGATCACCGACTCCCTGCGGGATGGACGGGGTCAGGCGACGGATCGCGCCACCAAGGCCATGGCCTGCCGCATGGCGTCGCGCACCTCGTCAGGTCCGTCGCCGCGCTGCAGCGCGGTCAGCGCGGATGCGCTGACCGCGCCCACCATCGCGCCGACCGCAGCGGAGGCGGTGATCGTGTCGAGTCTGCCGGGGAATGCCCCCTGCAGCGCCTGGGCCAGTTCGGTCTGCGCGGTGAGGTAACGCTGCAGCAGCCGGGCCTGCAGGGCCGGCACCGAAGCCACCAGCCGTGCGCGAAGTGCCGCGAGCCCGCTGGGGAGGTCGCTGTCCCAGGTGTTGGCGATCATCTGGTCCATCGCCCGCACCAGCACTTCGGGTAGCCGTTCTCCGGCGCGGCGCTCGGCGATCGCCTGCAGCGCCAGATCGACGCGCACGTCGGCATTGGCCAGCAGCACATCCTCCTTGGCCTGGAAGTGGAGGAAGAAGGTGCGGGGGGACACCTCCGCGGCGTCGGCGATCTCGGCCACGGTCACGTGGTCGTAGCCCTTGTCCTCGAACAGACGCACCGCCGCCTCGATCAGTGCCTGCCGGGTGCGCTGCTTCTTGCGCTCCCGCAGTCCGCGTGTCTCCGCCATGCAGGGCAGTTTAGTTCATCTTCCGAATTGATGCATACTGTGAATCACTACATGGACTGCAGTCATTGAAGGTGATCATTCATGGGAAGTCTGGACCGACGCGTCGTCCTCATCACCGGGGCAGGGCGCGGCATCGGGCGGGAAGAGGCGCTGTTCTTCGCCGCCGAAGGCGCCAAAGTCGTCGTCAACGACCCCGGCGTCGCCATCGATGGCACGGGCGGCGACGCCGGCGTGGCCGCGAAGGTCGTCGAAGAGATCACCGCCCGCGGCGGACAGGCTGTCGCCAACACCGACAGCGTCGCCGACTGGGACGGCGCCCGCCGCATGGTGGAGACGGCCCTGGAGTCCTTCGGCGACCTCCACGTCGTGGTCAACAACGCGACCACCGAACGGAACATGGGCCTGACCGACCTGTCGGAGGAGGACTTCGATGACGTCGTGGCCGTCAAGCTGAAAGGCACCTTCGCGGTAACGCACTGGGCGGCCCGCCACTGGCGCGACCGGTATCAGGCAGGGATCCACGCCGACCGCGCCGTGGTCAACACCTCCTCCGGCTCCGGGCTCCTCAACCCACTGCCCGCGCAGGTCTCCTACGCGGCAGGCAACGCCGGGGTCGCGGCGCTGACCACCGTGGCCGCCCTTGAACTCGGCCGCTACGGCGTCCGGGTCAACTGCATCTCGCCCTCGATGGCCCGTACCCGTATCACTGCCGCCGTTCCCGGCATGAGCGAGGAACCACCCCCGGGCCGGTTCGACCCGCTGCACCCGGCCACCTGCGCACCCGTCGCCGCCTACCTGGCCGGCGCAACCTGCCCGCTCACCGGCCAGGTGCTGTCGGTGCGGGGCGGAACGGTCGCGGTCAACCACGGCTGGGTCCTCGGCGGCCACATCCACAAGGACGGGCTGTGGAGCGTGGAGGAACTGGCCGAGAAGGTGAAGGAACTGCCGATGGACGACCCGTTCGACAAACTCGCCCAAGCCCTGACCGGCGCACTCGGCGCTATCGGACGCGACCGGCTTCAGGAGATGATCAACGCCCTGCTGGACCAGGGAGGCCGGTCCGGCAACGCTTCCGCCTGACGCGACGGCGCACAGTCCAGACCACGAGCTCAGGCACGCGGTCCAGGCACGAACGGCGCTCGGCCCCAACGACCGGCCGGATCCGGAAGCCGGAACAGGGCGGCGGTCGCCGAGCACCAAGGTCGTGCCCACGGCGATGGACATCCTCCGCGCGACCACATGCCCGAAGCGGTCACCGCGGTCAGGCGCCTTCCCGCCGCGCACCGCCACAGGCCCACCCAGCCGGACGCCGACCTCGCATCAGCGGCGAATCGGCGTCACCTCCGACCCCGGACCACGGCCCTGCACGGGTCACAGCCCGGTCGGCTTCACGGCCCGGTCGGGCCGCGCAGGGCCCGGGAAACGGCCAGGGAACGGGCGCTGTCGCCGAGCACCTGCACGCTGTCGCAGAACTGGTCGACCGACCCGGGCGCCCGCAGGCTCCGCACCGTCGAATCCACCGTGCCCAGCAGCGCCTCGGCGAACCGGTCCGCGCCGATCACCCGGAACGGCCGGTCGAAGTACCCGCGCACCGACGCCTGCAGCGGCTCGGTCAGCCCGAGCCTGTTGTGCAGCCCCGCCACCCGCTCGTACGCGCGGCACAGATGCTCCTCACGTTCGCGCCAGCCGCGCGCCGCCAGCGCCGCCGCGAACATCTCCCCCAGTTCCGCCGACCCGCCGAGCCGGGCGAACGCACTGCCGAGCCACTTGGCGTAGGGCGGGTAGCGGCGGCGCATGAGCAGGCACAGGCGCATCAGCTCCTCCACCAGACGGGCGGTGACCAGCAGCGACCCCAGGTCGTCGCCGACCTCGCCGCACCGTCCGGGAAAACTCTCCAGCTCACCCACCCGCCGCCACTGGCAGGCCAGCACGTACCGCCAGACCTGGTCGGGATACCAGCGCAGGTTGGCCCTGGCCACCGCCAGCTCCCCCAGCCCGTCGTGGAAGACCTCGCCGCTGGTCATCTCGGCCAGCCGCTGCCAGGACACCCCCAGCCAGTCGGCCGTGCCGATCGGCCCGCGCGGGTCGAACCCCAGCCGAGAGTGCGCCCATTGCTCGAACACGGTCACCACCACGCCGTGGCGGGGCGGGTTCCGGTCAGACCCGAAGACGGTCGGATAGCCGCGGAACCGCTCGGGCAGCGCGCCTCCCAGCCGTTGCGACAGAGCGGCCTCCTGGCCGGGTTCCACGAACACCAGCACGCGCGGCCCCCAGTCGTGGTCGGCCGAACGTTCGGTGTCGAACGCCAGTACCTCCGAGCCCGGGCCGATCAGCGCGGCGCCGTGCGGCACCTGGCCGATCAGCGGGCGCACCACCTCCGTGTAGAACGCGCGCGACAAAGGAAGACCTGGCATGAAACCAGCAGCGAAATCGGACATCACTCAACAACTGTGCCTCGCCGGCCGTCGCGCTTCACCTGGTTTTCCCCCGCGCCGTACGCGACTCCGGAAAACGGCGGATCTCCATGGGGACCCACCCCCGTTCACCTGGCCGGCGCCTTGGCCGGGGACGCCGTAGCCACCGAAGTGGCACCGGCGCTCGCCGAAGGCCAGGACGGCGGCGCCCACAGGCGTGTGGCCCGGGGGCGTCAGGCGCCAATGCCCGTCATCTGGACCTGCGGCGCACGACCCTCCGATCCCCCGCCGCCATCCCTGACCACGCCGGACGCCCTTCCCGAAGTACTGATCCGGAGCGGGTTTTAGGTGTTTTCCTGATGGGAGGTTCTGTATGCGACTCCGCGGCCTTTACAAAGTAAGTTCAAAGGGTATCCGCTTCTCTGATCGTGTCGCATCGGTCATCCGGAACCAGGCGCCGCGTCCGCGCCCTCTTCCACCGTCTCCGGCCTTCTCCTCCAACCGCGGCGGGGCCGTCGTGAGACCACTCGCCTCCCCTGCCCAGCCCCGCACCTCCCAGCTCAGTGGCCGGTTCGCCGGATCCCCTCCCCTTGCCACCGAGCCCCCGGCTGACACCGCCGGGAAGAACAAGACTGTTCTTCCATACAGCTCATGCCTCACCCTGGGCTCACCCGAAGGCATGACGCGACACGGCACACGACAGGGCGGACCCGGTGACCCACGAAGACCACGTTCTGCGCGCCCAGATCGAAGGCGAGCAGCGCCACCTTCGCACCCTCTACGAGAGGCTCGACGCACTGCGCGGCGCGACGGCGGGCCGGCTGGCCGCGGCGTCGCGCGAGAACGGCGGCACCCCGCAGGCACGCTCCGAACGCGACGCCGCCGTCGCCCGTCACGCCGAGCGGCTGGCCCGGCTGGAGGCGGCCGACGACGGCCTGTGCTTCGGCCGGCTGGACCTGCGCGACGGCGGACGCCGCTACATCGGCCGCGTCGGGCTGCGCGCCGAGGACGACGAGGGCGACCCCCTGCTGATCGACTGGCGCGCCCCGGCCGCCCGGCCCTTCTACGTCGCCACCGCTCTCGCCCCCGAAGGAGTGCGCCGTCGCCGCCATATCGTCACCCGCGGCAGGCGGGTGGTGGACCTGGACGACGAGATCCTCACACGGCCGCAGCCACCTGGACGCGCCGAACACGGATCCGCCGTGAACGGACCCGTCGACGGCACCCCCTCCGCGGACAGTCCTCCCCCGGCCACGGCGGCCGAGGACAGGTTCACCGGCCAGGGCGAGCACATCCCCCTGGTCGGCGGAGCCGCGCTCCTGGCGGCGGTGTCGGCCGAACGGACCGGCCGCATGCATGACATCGTGGCCACCCTGCAGGCCGAACAGGACGCCGTCATCCGCTCCGGCCACCGCGGCGTGCTGGTCGTCCAGGGCGGCCCGGGCACCGGCAAGACCGCCGTCGCCCTGCACCGCGCCGCCTACCTGCTCTACACCCAGCCCCGGCTGGCCGCCGGCGGCGTACTGGTCGTCGGCCCCAGCGCCGCCTTCCTCACCTACATCGGGCGGGTACTGCCCGGTCTCGGCGAGACCGGCGCGCTGCTGTCGACGGTGGCCGGGCTGTACCCCGGCGTCGAGGCCGACCGCGGGGAGAGCCTCGCCGCGGCAGAGGTCAAGGGAAGGGCCGAGATGGCCGCGATGGTCGCCGCCGCCGTGCGCGAACACCGGACCCCTCCCGTCGGCGGCATCACCGTCGAAGCCGCCGGCGAGCGCCTGCTCCTGGACGGCCCGGCGTGCCGGCGCGCCGCCGGGCGGGCCGCGCGGACCGGCCTGCCCTACAACCGGGCCCGGCAGGTCTTCGCCCGCGAGGTCATCGCCGACCTCGCCCGCCGGCTGGCCGGCGCCGCCCGTGACCTGGCCGACCGCCTGGAGGCCGACATCGCCGACGTGCTGGCCGAGTCCGGGGTGCGGGAGGCGATCCGCGCCGACCTGGCCGCCATGGACGGCGTCTTCGACCGCACCGGCGACCAGGGCGGCCCAGGAGACCTCCTCGGCGCGGCCGACGTGCCGGCCCTGGAACGCGAACTGCGCCACGATTCCGGCGTGCGCGCCGCGATAGAGGCCCTGTGGCCCGCGCTGACACCCCAGCGGCTGCTGGAAGGGCTGTACGCCGACCCCTCCCGCCTGGAGCGCGCCGCCCCCGGGCTCACCCCCGCCGAACGCGCCCTGCTGGTCCGGGCGCCCGGCGGCGGCTGGAGCCCGGCCGACGTCCCCCTGCTGGACGAGGCGGCCGAACTGCTCGGCGAGGACGACCAGGCCGCGCGGGCACGGGAGTCTCGCGAGCACGCGCGGCGGGTCGCCTACGCGCAGGGGGTGCTGGACATCGCCGCCGCCTCCCGTGGCGGCGGTGGCGCACCGTACGCCGGCGACGGGCCGAGCGGCCCCGGCGGGGCGGATCCGCTCGGCGGAACCGGTGACGTCCTGACCGCCGCCGACCTGATCGACGCTCGCGCGCTCGCCGAACGCCACCACTCCTCCTCGCCGGCCACGGTCGCCGAGCGGGCGCGCGCCGACCGCACCTGGGCATTCGGGCACGTCATCGTAGACGAGGCCCAGGAGCTGTCCCCGATGGCCTGGCGGATGCTCATGCGGCGCTGCCCCGGCCGGTCGATGACCGTGGTCGGCGACCTCGCCCAGACCGGTGACCCGGCGGGCGCCTCCAGCTGGGAACAGGTGCTCGGCCCGCACGTCGGCGACCGGTTCCGCCTGGTCCGGCTGTCGGTCAATTACCGCACCCCCGCCGAGATCATGACAGCGGCCGCGGACCTGCTGGCCGCGATCAGCCCGGGCACTCCCCCGGCCCGATCGGTGCGCCGGACCGGCGTGCGCCCCTGGCGCGTCCGCACCACCGCCGCCGCGCTGCCCACGGTGCTGGCCGAGCTGGCCGCCGCCGAGACCGCGGCCGGAGGCGGACGGCTCGCGGTGATCGTCCCTCAGGCGCGGGCCTCCGAACTGGGCGCCGCCGTCGCCGAGGTCGTTCCCGATGTCTCCTTCGGCCCTCACCCCGACCTGACCCGCCCGGCGGTGGTGCTCGGCGTCCGGCAGGCCAAAGGGCTGGAGTTCGACGCCGTGCTCGTCGCCGACCCGGCCCGCATCGTGGCCGCCTCCCCGCGTGGCCGCAACGACCTGTACGTGGCCCTGACCCGGGCCACCCGCCGCCTGGGCGTCCTGCACGCGGGCCCGCCCCCACCCGAGATCGCCCGCACGATCACGGAGCGAAGAACGGTGCCCGAATGACCGCTCAACCCATGGTCGAGGTGCCGGCCTTCGGAGAGGATCGGCGGGTCACGGGCCCGATGTTCCCCTTCGCCCACCCATGGAAGAATTCCGCCGGTCGCCGGATGTCATTTCTCGGCCGTGTCGTGTTTTCCGCTGATGGACTCCTGATAGATGTCCGCGTAGGTGCGCGAGTCCTTGACCAGGTCGTCGCAGAAGGCCGCGACATCGTCGCCGATGAGTTCCAGGACTCCTTTGCCGGCCGCGACGCCCTCCTCGAAGAAATCGAGAATCCCTGGGAGCAGGGAACCGCCGAGCAAGTCGATCGGTCCGATCTTGAAGAGGTACTTCTGCATCTCCTTATAGACGATCTGATAGTCCGGCGGGAGCGCCTTGACCCGCGCCATGTGCGCCCGCCATTGCTTCTTGCCCTCGATGATGTCGTGGATGCCCACGTCAGCCTCCTAGCCGGCCCAATTTCCTCGCGACGTTCCTGTTCAACTGCTCGCGCCACCGGTCGCGATAGTTCCGGCCCCCTCCCCCGCCGGCCAGCGCCGCGCAGAAACCCCCGATGTCGTCACCGAGCACCTCGTGAATGCTCTGCCCATCGGCCGCCGTCTCTTCGAGCAGCCCCAGGGCGCCGTCGAGAATCGGCATCAGGTTTCGGCCGGTGAAATCCGAGTGGGGAAAAAGATGACCCTTGATCTGTTCCCACGCCGCCCGGTGGCCGGGCGGCAGTGCCATGGCCCGGGCTTCGAACGCCTTCCATTCCCTGGTGAGGTCGCTGCCCGTCATGGTCTCCCAGAGGTTCATCTCCCGCCTTCCTTGAGCTTGTCGATCCGTGACGTGATGTACTCCCATTTCGCCCAGAACGTCGCGAGTTCTTTGCGTCCCGCGTCGTTGAGCGCATAGAACTTGCGTGGCGGGCCCTGCCCGGACGGTCGTTTCGTCGCCTGGACGAGCCCGTTCTTCTCGAGCCGTAGCAGGATGGTGTAAACCGTCCCCTCGACGACGTCGGCGAAGCCGAGTTCGTTCAGCCGACGCGTGATGGCGTACCCGTAGGTCTCCTCGCTGCCGATGATTTCGAGCACGCAGCCTTCGAGCGTGCCCTTCAGCATCTCCGTCAGGTCGTCCATGCTGGTCCTCTTCGGTCTCCAGGTACTCTGTAGTACCGAGTACCAGTACACGGTACCACAAAGTAGTGAACCACGGCGTGCAGCATGTCGTCGGTGATGACCGGTGGCCGGCCGCCGCGGTGTCCCTTTGGTCGTGGACATTCAGCCTGACCGGGCTCGGCGGCCGAGACGGGAAGCCAGGAAGGCCGGTCTTAGAGGCTGGGGCGAGCGGCGGCGGACAGCAAGGTGAGCGCGGCCTTGCGGGCGGCCTCTCCGGCGTCGGCCGCGTCGTGATGCGCGGCAATGACGGTCGCCCCCTCGACCAGCATGAGCAGTTGTCGTCCCAGAAGGGGCGGATCGACGGCTCCGGCACGACCGGCGATGCCGGTCAGGAGGTCGAGGTAGCGGTCCAGGTGGCGCGCGGTGATAGTGCGAACGGCGTCGACGTGGTGCTGGGCTGCCGCGTTCAGTATCGCGCAGCCACGGAAGACCGGATCGTCGTACCACCGCTGGAGGGCGTCGAACACCGCGGCGAGTTGCTCGCCGGGGGCGTCCCCGGCGGCTTCGGCGGCTTCGGCCAGCCAGCTCGCGACCCGCTCGCTGCGCGCTTGCAGCATGGCCTCCACGAGGGCGTCCTTGGTGCCGAAGTGCCGGTAGAGCGTCTCCTTGGACACTCCGATGCGGGTGCACAGCTCGGCAACGCCGATGCCGTCGAGGCCGCGCGCGTACAGCTCCCGGGTGGCCGTCTCGAGGATGGCCGCCCGGGTGCGCTCTGGGTCGATCGTCGAGCCTTTGGGAATGGGCATGCCCTAGATCGTACCGGTCGGTTCGTTCTACTGCTAGCATCCGAGTTCGTACCGATCGGTTCGATCTTTGGAGTGTCATGCCGGACCTTTTCGCCACACCGCGAATCCGGAACGTCTCGGACGTGCGGGACGCGGCCCCTCGCGGCGATGGCGCCGCCGAGAGATGGGACCGATGACGCGGACGGCGCCCAAGGCGGAGCCCCGGGCGGCGTGGCAGACGGGCCGGCTGGCGCTCGGCACCGCCTCGGCGCTCGGGCTCGCGCGCTTCGCTTATGGCCTGCTCCTGCCGTCCATGCGCGAGGACCTGCGCTGGACCCTGGCCGAGGCGGGGGCGATGAGCACCGCCAACGGGCTCGGCTACCTCCTCGGCGCGCTGGTGACCGCCGCGGTCGTGCGCCGCTGGGGCACCGCCGCCGCCTTCCGCGTCGGGATGGCACTCACGGCCGTGTCGCTGGCTGCCACCGCGGCGAGCGACGCCTATCCGGCGCTGCTGGCCGCGCGGGCCGCAGCCGGAGCGGCGGGGGCGGTGGTGTTCGTCGCCGGCGGCGTGATCGCCTCGCGCGTCGCCGCCCGCGCGGCCTCCAGCGCGCCCATCACCGTGTACTTCGCCGGCACTGGGCTGGGCATCGTGGTCAGCGGGGTGAGCATCCCCGCGCTGGGGGAGCACTGGCGCCTGGCCTGGGTTGGCCTGGCCGTCGCTGCCGCACTGGCGACCGTGGCGAGCTGGAGCGCGGCAGGCACGGGCGAGGACGCGCATACCGCCGCGGCCGGCCGGTTCCGCGTGCGCCCGCTGTGGGGGACCGCCCTGGCATACCTGCTGTTCGCCGCCGGGTACATCACCTACATCACTTTCCTGTCCGCCTACCTCGCCGACCAACACGCCTCGCTCGGGCAGGTGGTGCTCACCTGGACGGCGCTGGGCCTGGCCGTCATTGCGGCGCCCGCGCTGTGGAGCCGCCCCACCGCCGAGTGGGCCGCCACCCGGGCATTGGCCACCCTGCTCGCGATCCTGGCCGGCGGAGCGGCGCTCGCGCTGGCGGCACCCACGCCACCGGTCGTCCTCGCCTCCGCGATCATCTACGGGGCGACATTCATGGGCGTTCCCGCCGCCATCACCGCCCTCATCAAGAGCAACGTCCCGCCCGCCGACTGGGCCGCCACGCTGGCGGCCTTCACCACGCTGTTCGCGGCCGGGCAGACCGCCGGGCCGTGGATCGCCGGCATGGTCGCCGATCACACCTCGACCGAGGCCACGCTGGCGTGGACCGCGATCCTGTGCGCCGCGGCCTCCGCGATCGCCATCGCCGGAGGCCGCACACGCCCCGGCGCACCTCGGCCCGGCCGGGCCCGGCACACAACTGAGACGCGCGCCTGACACCGGCGACCCGGCACAGAAGACCGCGCATGCGGTCGGCGTTCTCCCGGGCAGCGCCTCACACGTCGCCGGACACCAAATCCGACAAGAGAAAGAGAGAACGATCATGGGCGACTTCGTGCTCATCCCAGGGATGTGCCACGGCGGCTGGTGCTTCGAGGAGCTCACCGGCGGACTCCGCGCGCAGGGGCATGCCGTCTACCCGCTGACGCTGACCGGGCTCAGCGAGCGCAGCCATCTGCTGCACGGCGGAGTGAACCTCGACACGCACATCCAGGACGTCACCGGCGTGCTAGCCGCTGAAAACATCCAGGATGCGGTGCTGGTCGGCCACAGCTACGGGGGCATGGTGATCACCGGTGCCGCCGACCGCGCACCCGAACGGGTGAAGGCCCTGGTGTACCTGGACGCCATGGTGCCGGAGCCCGGCGACTCCACCTGGAGTCTGGTCTCCGACCAGGAGCGCCGATGGTACATGGACGTGGTGGAGACCGGCTACGCGGTACGGCCGCTGCCCTTCTTCGACCCACGGGCCACGCCCCACCCCCTGGCCTCCCTGCTCCAGCCACTAAAGCTCACCAGCGACCTCGCGCACATCCGCCGCAGGTCCTACGTGTACGCCGCGGGCTGGGACGGCCAATCCCCGTTCACTCCCGTCTACCAGCGGTTGCGTGAAAACCCCTCGTGGCGGACGTACGCTCTGGACAGCGGCCACAACCTCATGCGGGACGCGCCGCAGGACCTGTTGGAGATCCTGCTCCAGGTCGTGGACCCCGATGATGGCGAGGATCGGGACAGCTCCACCGCGCGGCCTGCCACCAGAGCAGTCACCACAAGATCTTCGCTGGCCGGCCAAGCGTAGCGCCGAGGCAACGCCGCGCGCCGGCGCTCTGGGAAGCCCTCCGCGCCCAGCTGTTCGCTCACGCTCAGGGCCATCCTTCCCATCCGGCGAATCGACGGCTGAGCGGCGGGCATGGCCGACGCGGACATCGGCGGCCGGGGTGCCGGCGGCGAGCGGGGTACCCGGCCGCCACAGCCGCCCCGGCCCGCGGTCGGCCGAGGCCGGCACGCGCGGCGGTTCGCCGGCCCGCGGCACTTCGGTGAACCGGCCGGCGTGGTAGGTCCCGGCGACCGCGCTACGCCTTGACGGCGACGCCGCAGAACGCCGTGACCTCCTCGGGCAGCCCCCAGGCGCTGGGCTCCGGCCGCCACCGCGACACCGACACCACACCCGGCTCCAGCAGGCGCAGCCCGTCGAAGAACGCCGCGATCTGCTGCGGCGTTCGCAACTTGTAGGGATCCCCCGCCTCCGCGCGGGTCTTCTGCGCCTGGGCGGCCGCCTCCGGGTCGACGGCGTCGGTGCCGTCCTCCAGGACCAGGTGGCTGCCCGGCGGCAACGCCGCCACCAGACGGTCACGGATCGCGCCGGCCTCCTCGTCGTCCCACACGTTGCCCAAGATGCCCAGCATCATCAGCGCGATCGGCCGGGTGAAGTCGAGCGTCCGGGCGGCCTCCTCCAAGATCCGCTCCGGATCGCGGACATCGGCGTCGATGTACTCGCACACCCCTTCCGGCGTGCCGGCTAACAGGGCACGGGCGTGCACCAGCACCAGTGGATCGTTGTCCACATAAACGATCTTGCATACGGGGTTCATCCGCTGGGCCACCTCATGGGTGTTGTCGACCGTGGGCAGCCCCGTGCCCACGTCCAGGAACTGCGTGATGCCCGCCTCACCCGCCAGGTACCGCACCGCCCGCCCGAGGAAGGCACGAGAATGCCGCGCCACCTCCACGATGCCCGGATACACCTGGCGAACCTGCTCCCCCACCTGCCGGTCGATCGGATAGTTGTCCTTGCCCCCCAGCCAGTAGTTCCACACCCTCGCCGAATGCGGCGTGGTGGTGTCGATCGGCGCGTACCTCTGCTCGTCGGTCATGGCAGCACCCTCCTCGTCGAGTGGGAGAACACCGGCGACGGACGCCGGTGACATGCGGTCGGCCCGATCATCGCAGGCCCGGCGACCGGCCGGCACGTCCTCAACGCGGATCCACCGGCTCCACGGCCCCGGCACGCCGCCGGCGCCGCTCCCCCTCGAGCAGGCCCATCACCACCTTGACGCTCTTGAACCGACACCGATCTATCCGTCCCCCGAGGCGGGGACGGCCGTCGCGGCGGACCCGGCGACGGGCAGGGACCGGCTGCAGGATCATGCGCCCCGGGGAGGCGAGGAGCAACGCGGCGGCTCGCCTTCTCGGCGGGTGTCTTTTATGTACTTCAGTACCATGTACCAGCCAACCGGCTTTACAAAGTAATCTCAGATCGTCGAGCGACCGCCCCGCCGGCAGCGTTTCCCGGAACAGCGCGAGCGACGACAGGGGTCGTGTCGAGGGCACCGCCGTGATCCCCATGCCGTGTCCGGCAAGCGGTCAGGAAGTGGCCGCTTCACCTGCGAGCGTGGACATGTGTCCGTCAACGACCCGGAGGGCCGAAACGCCGTGACCGTCTCCCCTTCGCCCCTCACCAACGGGCGCGGCGACCCGCTGGCCGCGCCCGCGGCGGCACGTGTCGCCCTGCCAGGCGCCGGCCGCGACCCCGGCCGCGACCGGCGGGCGCCGCGCCGTACAGCCCGATGACCGTTCTCGGCGTCCGGGCGCTCAACCGCGCGACGCTCGCCCGGCAGTTGCTGCTCGATCACGCCGACGTTCCGGTCCTCGACGCCGTGGCGCACCTGTGCGGCCTGCAGGCGCAGGAGCCGCAGGAGCCGTTCGTCGGGCTCTGGTCGCGGCTGCGCGCGTTCGACCCGGCGGTGCTGTCGGACCTGCTGATCGGGCGCGGCGTGGTGCGGACCCACCTCATGCGCCGCACCGTCCACCTTGTCACCGCGGGCGACGCCCTGGCCTGGCGGGCTCGCCACGACGTCATGCTGCGCCAGCGGGTGCTCGGGGTCTACCGCCGTGAGCTCGCCGGGGTGGATCTCGACGAGCTCGCGGACGCGGGCCGGGCGGTGATGGCCGACGGCGAACCCCGTTCGATGACCGAGCTCGCGCGCATGCTCGCCGGACGCTGGCCCGCGCCGGGGCCGCGGGCGCTGGGCGAGATGCTGATGGCCGTCCTGCCGGTGACGCAGCTGCCGCCGCGCGGGCTGTGGCGCACCAGGGCGGGAGTGCGCAACCGCCTGCTCTCCTCCTGGCTGGAACGCGAGATCGACCCGCCGGCGCCGGAGGGCTCCGATCCGGTCGGCGAGACGCTGGTGCGGCGCTATCTTGCCGCGTTCGGCCCCGCCGCCGCGGCCGACCTGCGCGCCTGGTGCGGCCTGGCCGGGTTGCCGGCCGCGGTGGCCGCGATACGCGAGGAGCTGGTCACCTTCCGCGACGAGCGGGGCCGGGAACTGCTGGATCTCCCCGGCGCGCCGCGGCCCGACCCCGACACCCCCGCCCCGGTGCGGTTCCTGCCGGCGTTCGACAACGCGATCCTCGGCTACCACGACCGCGGGCGGATCATCGACGACGCCCACCGCGGCCTGTCGGTCGCCGGCGCTCGCGTCGTCCTGGTCGACGGGCGGGTCACCGCGACCTGGAGCGCCGAGGACGGCACCGTGATCGTCGCCCCGCTGCGCCGCCTCTCGCGAGCCGACCGCACCGCCGTGGCCGAGCAGGGACGGGAGCTGGCCTCGTTCCTCTCCGACGGCGACAGCCACCGCGTGCGGATCGCCGCCTCCCCCCATTGAGCGGCACCCCCGCCAAGCGCCCCCGCGAGCCGCTCGTGGGGGCGCGGGAGCGACGGTCGAGGCGTCCGGCCGGGCACCAGAGCCCGCTCCCCCGGCACGGCTACTCCACTGGCACAGCCACCGGATCGTGGGTCACAGGATGGCGCCCGGACGGTAGGCGGCCGCCCGCGGATGGCGGGCGGCGACCTCGCCGACCCGCGCGACCACCTGGTCCACCTGAGCGGCGGCGGCGCCGGTGAACGGCGCGGGGTCGGCCAGCAGGGCGTCCAGCGCCGCGCGGTCCAGCGGGAACCGCTCGTCGGCGGCCAGGCGGTCGAGCAGCAGGTTGGGCGAGCCGGTCTCGCGCATCGCCAGCGCCGAGGCGACCGCGTGCTCCTTGATGACCTCGTGGGCGGTCTCACGGCCCACCCCGGCCCGCACCGCCGCCATCAGCATCTTGGTCGTCGCCAGGAACGGCAGATAGCGGTCCAGCTCGGCCCCGATCACCGCGGGGAACGCGCCGAACTCCGCCAGCACCGTCAGCATGGTCTCCACCAGCCCGTCGAAGGCGAAGAACGCGTCCGGCAGCGCCACCCGGCGCACCACCGAGCAGGAAACGTCGCCCTCGTTCCACTGGTCCCCGGCCAGCTCGCCTGCCATCGAGGCATACCCGCGCAGCACCACGGTCAGCCCGTTGACCCGCTCGCAGGAGCGGGTGTTCATCTTGTGCGGCATGGCGCTGGAGCCCACCTGGCCCTGCTTGAACCCCTCGGTGACCAGCTCGTGCCCGGCCATCAGCCTGATCGTCTTGGCCAGGCTGGACGGCGCCGCCGCCAGCTGCACCAAGGCGGTCAGCACCTCGTAGTCCAATGATCGCGGGTAGACCTGGCCGACGCTGGTGAACCCGGTGGCGAACCCCAGATGCCGGGCCACCCGCTCCTCCAGGACCGACAGCTTGGCCGCGTCGCCGCCGAGCAGGTCGAGCATGTCCTGCGCGGTGCCCACCGGGCCCTTGATGCCGCGCAGGGGGTAGCGGGCGATGAGCTCCTCCAGCCGGGCGAAGGCGACCAGCAGCTCGTCGGCCGCGGTGGCGAACCGCTTGCCCAGGGTGGTGGCCTGTGCGGCCACGTTGTGGGAGCGGCCGGCCACCACCAGGCCCGAATGCCGGGCGGCCAGCTCGGCCAGACGGGCCAGCAGCGCCACGCAGCGGTCGCGCGTCAGCAGCAGGCTGTCGCGGATCTGCAGCTGCTCGACGTTCTCGGTCAGGTCGCGGGAGGTCATGCCCTTGTGCACGTGCTCGTGCCCGGCCAGGGCGTTGAACTCCTCGATGCGGGCCTTGACGTCGTGGCGGGTGAGCCGCTCGCGCTCGGCGATGGAGTCGAGGTCGACCTTCTCGGCCACCGCCTCGTAGTCCTCGGCCACGCCGGGCGGCACCGGGACGCCCAGTTCGGCCTGGGCCCGCAGCACGGCCAGCCAGAGCCGCCGCTCGGCCACCACCTTGTGCTCGGGCGACCACAGGCGGGCCAGCTCGGGTGAGGCATAGCGGGTCGCCAGGACATTGGGAATACGCGGCTTGGTCACGTCGCCCCAGTGTAGAGGTGCCGGTCCGGCGGATGCCTGGCGAGGGCCCGCGTCGCGCACCGTCACCTGCCGGCCCGCCGCCCGGCCTCCGGAACGCTCCGTGATGCGAACTGCGGCTGTTCTCCACGACGACCCCGTTCGGCACTCCGATGGACCTCACCCTGGACGAGATCGCGATCGAGTCGTACCACCCGACGGACGCCGACAGCGCCGCCTACTCCGCCGCACCCGACGCCGGCGGGGAGTCACCTGGCGTCTGGCCAAAGGACGGCCCCGCCGCGACCGCGCCGGCCTCGGCCACACCCTCGCCGCCGCAGGAGGTGAGGACATGCAGGTGACAGGAGCGGCCGCTTCTGGGTTCCTCGACCCGTGCCCAGAGCCGCCGTACGTGGCGCGCAGAGGGCCGGCGTGGAAGTTTCACCCCCCGGGCCCGTCCGCCCCGAGGGTGGCCGGTGGGTCCGCCCGCCGCGATGGCCGGATCCGGCGCCGATCTTGACACCCCCGAGCCGCCTGGGAGACTCCGTCCAGCGGATCCATAGGACCTCTGGAGACACCTTGCCGATCCAGCGCGCGCTGATCGCGCTCATCGCGGCCCTCGCGCTGCTCGTGGGCGCAGCGCCCGCACACGCGGGCGCTGCGCCGGAGGGCGGCGGGGAGTGGCGGGGCGCCCCGGTGCGGCTGGAGCCGCTGGCCGGGCCGCTGCGGCTCGCCGGCGCCGGGCGGTCGTGGTCGCTGCGCTACCTGTCCACCTCCTGGAACGGCGGGCCGGCGGTCGTGAGCGGCACCCTGTCCCTGCCGCCGGGCCGTCCCCCGTCCGGGGGCTGGCCGGTGGTGTCCTTCGGGCACGGGTTCAACGGCCTCGGCGACGCGTGCGGGCCGTCCCGCACCGGGCCGAGCCCGTGGGAACGGGCGGTGCAGGAGGCGCTGATCGCCGCCGGGTACGCGGTCGCGGTCACCGACTACGAGGGCCTCGGCACCCCGGCGGACGGCCCCGGCGTCAACGGCGCGTCCGAGGCGTACAACATGATCGACATCGTGCGGGCCGCCCGGAACGTCGCCCCCGTCTCCCGATCGTGGGTCGCGGCCGGATACTCGCTGGGCGGGCACGCCGCGCTGTTCGCCGCGGCGCTGGCCCAGCGGTACGCGCCCGCGCTCCGGCACGCCGGCACGATCGCCATGGCCCCGATCACGCAGTGGGGCGTGCAACTGGCGAGCCCGGCGTTCCGCGACCCGGCCGCGCCGCTCCCCTTCACCGTGCCCTACACCGGGCACGCCCTCGCGCTCACCGAACCCGGTTTCCGGCCCGCCGACTGGTTCACCCCCGCCGGGCTGGAGCTGGTGCGCCTCGCCGGGCGGGTGTGCGCGGGCGAGATGCTCCAGGCCGCGGCCGGGCGCACCAACGGTGAGATGGTGAAGGACCCCGCGGCGCTGGCGGAGGTGATGGCCCGCGCCCTCACCGACGACGAGGTCGTCGTGGCCCGCTACCCCAAGCCGGTGTACATCGCGCACGGCGCCGCCGACACCGGGGTCCCCCTCGCCCTCACCGAGCTGACCGTACGGCAGCTGTCCGCCGCCGGAACCGACGTCACCTTCCTGCCGGTGCCCGGCGCCGACCACATCACCCTGCTGCCGGAGATCGCCCGGCAGGTGACGCGGTGGACCGCCTCACTCCTGCGGTAGCCCTCACGCCTCGCCCGGCCCAAGCCCGATCGCCGATATGTCCGCCGGGCAGGTCGCGGTCCGCGCCTGCCCTTGACCGCCGGACGCGACGGGAGTAGTACGAGAACAGGTGCGGGTCGAGGGGGCGGTCTCCCCGGGGGGCGATGTCCCAGTACAGCAGGAAGGGGACTCCTCATGCGCCGGTCGGCCATCAAGTCCAAGCTGGTGCCGGGCGGCGTCACAGCCGTGGTGGTCGCTCTGCTCTACCTCATCGTCTCGGGCATCATGGCCGGCAGCGACAATCCCGGCGCCGAGACAAGCGGCCCCGGCCCGATCACGGTGAACGACCCAGGCCACCGATCGCTTCCTCAAATCCCCCTGCGTTGATTCCCCGGCCGCCCGGCCGGTGGCGGGCCCAGCCGACGACATCGCCTCCGTGCGGTGAACCGTGCCGGGATCGACGGGCGGACCGGGTTCTGGCGCCGCTCATTCATGCGCCGACCGTGCACGGACGGTGAGTACTCCGGCGAGGTCGATGTCGCCGGAGCGGCCGTCGAAGCCGGACTCTGAGATCAGCCGCGCCCCCAGGACGGCGCTCCAGAAGGTTCGCGCCTCGGTGCCGGCGGGCCGGTCGATGACCCAGTCGTGGCGTTCAAGGACCGCGGTGAGGTATCGCTGGGCCTGACGGAACAGGAGAGCGAGGTTCTGCTGCACCAACGGCTGCAGTTCGGGCCGGTGACGCGTGATCGACATCGCCTGGACGGCGATCGGCACCGCCGGTAGTGCCAGCGCCGCGCGCGCCAGCGCCTCGCGGAACGTCTTGGGCGTGCGCTGCCGGTGACCGATCGGTTCCAGCCGTTCGGCGTCGCGAAGCAGCATCAGGAACGCCGCGTGAACGAACAACGCGTCCTTGGATCCGAAGTAGTAGGTGATCTGGTTCGGATGGGCGCCGGCAGTGGCCGCGATCTCGGCCACGCTCACAGAGTCCAGGCCGCGCTCGGCGAAGAGCGTCACGGCCTGTTCGAGGAGCTGCGCGCGGGTGCGCCGGCCGCGGCTGCGGGGCGGTTCGCTCGTGGACACCACATATTTGTATGCGATACAACTAGGTTCGCGCAAACCCCAGTACAGCGCCACTCGAGGAGGTCGGCATGAGCGCACACGACGTCGTCATCACCGGACTGGGCGCGACCACACCGCTCGGCGGGGACGTCGCCTCCCTGTGGGAGGGGCTGCTCGCGGGGCGCTCCGGCGTACGCAGAATCGACGAGTCGATGTCGTCGTTCCGCCACGCCGATGAGCTGGCCACGAAGATCGCCGCCCCCATGGCCGTCTCCCCCGACGAAGTGCTGCCCCGCGTCCAGGCCCGGCGCATGGACCGCTGCCAGCAGGCCGCGCTCGTCGCCGCCCGGCAGGCTTGGGCCGACGCCGCCGCACCTGAAGTCGACCCGGTCCGCCTCGCGGTGGTGATCGGCACCGGCATCGGCGGCCTCAACACCCTCCTGACCCAGGACGACGTGATAGAGGAGAAAGGGCCCAGCCGGATATCTCCTCTCACCGTCCCCATGCTGATGCCGAACGGGCCGGCCGCCTGGGTCAGCCTGGAGTACGGCGCCCGCGCCGGCGTCTACACGCCGGTCTCCGCGTGCGCATCGGGAGCCGAGGCCCTCGCCCTCGCCGCCCGGCTGATCCGGTCCGGCGAGGCCGATGTCGTGATCGCCGGCGGCTCGGAGGCCGCGATCGCGCCGCTGACCATCGCCGGGTTCGGCCAGGCACGCACGTTGTCACAACGTAACGACGACCCCGAACGTGCCTCGCGGCCGTTCGACGTCGGCCGTGACGGCTTCGTGCTCGGCGAGGGCGCCGGCGCCATGATCCTGGAGCGCGCGGACTTCGCGGCCGGGCGGGGCGCTCGCCCGATCGGCCGGCTGGCCGGCTTCGGCATCACCTCCGACGCCCACCACATCACCGGCCCCGACCCGGCGGGCGCCGGCCAGATCCGGGCGATCCTGAAGGCCGTCGCGTCCGCGGAACTCCAGAGCGCGGACGTCGATCACGTCAACTGCCACGCGACGTCCACCGTCGTGGGCGACGCAGGGGAAGCGGTGGCCATCCAGCGGGCGCTCGGAGACGACGTCGTTCTCACCGCACCCAAATCCAGCATCGGCCACCTCGTCGGCGCCGCCGGCGCGGTCGAGGCGATCATCACCCTTCTGTCGGTCGTCAATGGTGTCATCCCGCCCACCCTCAACCTCGAGCACAAGGCCCCCGAGATCGAGCTGGACGTCGTCAGCGGCGAGCCTCGTGAGCAGCGCCTCGGGGCGGCGCTCTGCAACTCCTTCGGGTTCGGCGGGCAGAATGTCTCCCTGCTCCTCACCGCCCCCTGATCTCCCCGGCCGGCGGCAGGCCTCGCGACCGGTCGTTCGTCCGGCCGCTCACCGTCCGCTATGTGGAGGCCGCGGCGCGCCGCCTTCGCCTGGACGGCGTCACGTCGAATGGACGGGGAGATCGACTTTTCGCCGTCCCTCGTCTCCGGCACCCGGATGTACCCGATCGCCGGACGAAGGCCGCCGCCGGCGGAGCCGTTCCTTGGTGCGTTCGACGATGGTGTACAGCGTCGGGACGAAGACCAGGGTCAGCAGGGTGGAGGACACCAGGCCGCCGATGACCACGATCGCCAGCGGCTGGGAGATGAAGCCGCCCGACCCGGTCAGGCCGACCGCCATCGGGGTCAGCGCGCAGATCGTGGCGATCGCGGTCATCAGGATCGGCCGCAGGCGGCGCCTGCCGCCCTCCAAGACCGCCTCCACCACGCCCATGCCCTGCTCTCGGTACTGGTTGATCAGGTCGATCAGCACGATCGCGTTGGTCACCACGATGCCGATCAGCATCAGCATGCCGATCAGGGCGGGGACGCCCAGCGGGGTGTCGGTGACCCGCAGCAGGCCGATGGCGCCGGTCGCCGCGAACGGGATGGACACCAGCAGGATCAGCGGCTGGGCGAAGCTGCGGAACGCCGCCACCATGATCATGAAGACGATGGCGATGGCCGCCAGCATCGCCAGGCCCAGCTGGGAGAACGCCTCCTCCTGGTCGGCGCTCACCCCGCCGATGCTGTAGCTCACCCCGGCCGGCAGGGTCAGCGACCGCATCCGCTCGGTGATCTCGGTGGTGACGCTGCCCAGGTCGCTGGCCTCGGCCGCGGCCGACACCGACGCGGTGCGGTCGCCGTCCTTGCGGGTGATCTGCGTCGGTCCCGCGACCTGGCGCACCTCCGCCACGCTGGACAGCTTCACCGTCCCCGAGGCGGTGAGCAGCTTCAGCGACCGGACGGCCGAAAGGTCGCCGGGCGTCTTGGCCCCGGTGCGCAGGATGACGTCGTTGGTGCGCCCGTCCAGGGTGAGCTGGCCGACCGGGGCGCCACGGAACGCCTGGGCGACGCTCTGCCCGATGCCCGTCTCGGTCAGCCCGGCCGCGGCCGCCTTGCGGCGGTCGACCCGGACCTCCACGCGCGGCGCGCTGGACTCGAGGTTGGAGGCCACATCGCGCAGCCCGCCGATGCCGCGCATCGCCGCCGCCACCGTGTCGGCCCCGGACTTCAGCGCCTCAAGGCTCGGCCCCTGAAGGATCACCTCGGCGCGGTCCGAGGCGAACCCGCCGCCGCCCTGCCCTCCGACGGTGACCTCGCCCGCGCCGGTCAGCGCGGCCAGCCGCTCGCGCAGCGTCTTCTCCAGCGCGGGGGTGTCGGCGCCCTCGGCGACGGTCACCGAGTATGACGCCCGGTCGGCGGAGCCGCCCACCCCGCCGGCGAACGTGCCGCCCGACCCCACGTTGACCTGGTAGGAGGCGATGTCTCCGATGGAGGACAGCACCAGCTCGACCTTCTTGGCCGCCGCGTCGGTCGTGGCCAGGTCGGTGCCCGCCGGCATCTTCTGCGTCAGGGAGATGGTGTCGTTGCCCGAGGAGTCGATGAAGTTGGTCTTCAGCCCCGGCGCCAGCCCCAGCGTCCCGGCGAACACCAGCACCCCGACGAGAAGAGTGACCACCCGGTGCCGCGTCGCGAACCTCAGCACCGGCAGGTACATGCGCTGAAGCGGGCTGCGCAGTTCCTTTGCCTCGGCCGCCTCCCGCACCCGCAGCGCCTGCTCCGGCGACAGGCGCGGCGCCTTCAAGAACCAGTAGGCCAGCACCGGGATCACCGTCAGCGACACCAGCAGCGAGGCCAGCAACGCGACCGTCACCGTGATCGCGAACGGGGCGAACAGCTGGCCGATCATGCCGCCGACGAAGGCGATCGGCAGGAACACCGCCACCGTGGTGAGCGTCGAGGCCGTGACCGCGCCGCTCACCTCCCGCACCGCGGTCAGCACCGCCTCGCGCTTGGCCTCCCCATAGCCCAGGTGCCGTTTGATGTTCTCCAGCACGACGATCGAGTCGTCCACCACCCGGCCGATCGCGATGGTCAGCGCGCCGAGCGTGAGCAGGTTCAGCGAGTAGTCCCCCGCCCACAGCGCGATCAGCGCGATGATCACCGACAGCGGGATGGACACCGCCGTGACCAGCGTCGAGCGCAGCGACAGCAGGAACAACAGGATGACCAGCACCGCGAAGACCAGGCCGAGCAGGCCCTCGGTCGACAGGTCCTCGATCGAGCGTTCCACGTAGGGGGCCTGGTCGAACACCACGGTGATCTCGGCGGCGTCGCCCAGCGCCCGGGTCAGCCCGGCCAGCTTGTCGCGCACGTCGTGGGAGATCTGCACGGCGTTGCCGTCAGGGGTCATGGTGAGCGACATGCCGAGGCTCGGCGTGCCGTTCGTCCGGGTGATCGTGGTCGCCTCGGCCGGCTTCTCCTCGATGGTGGCCACCTCGCCGAGCTTCACCGGCTTGGGCTTGGCCGCGACCGCACCCGCCGCACCCGCCGCACCCGCCGTGCCCATCGTGCCCGGCCGGGCCGCGGCGCCCTGACCGCCCGCGCCACCGGCGCCACCGGCGCCACCTGGCGCACCCTGCCGGGAGGCGGGGGTCTGGGCCTGCGCCGCCGGCGCCTGCGGAGTCAGGTACAGCTCGCGCAGATCGTCGATGGAGGCGATGCGGCGGCCGATCTGCACCGTCAGCGTCTTGCCGTCCTGGGTGAGGCTGCCCGCCGGGATCGGCGTGCCGTTGGCCCGCAGCACCTCGGGGATCGACAGCGGCGAGACGCCGTGCAGCGCCATGCTGAGGAGGTTGGGGGTGATGACGACCGTCTGGTCGCGCGCCCCGGTCACCGACACCTCGCGCACGCCGGTGACGCCCCGCAGCTCGGGCACCGCGATGCGGTTCAGCTTGTCGTACATGGCGCGCTGGTCGCCGCCGTCGCCCACCGCCAGCACCATCACCGGGATGTCGTCGGTGTTGCCGGCCACGACGGTCGGCTCGACCCCGGCCGGCAGCCGGCCGCTCAGCCGGCCGACGGCCTGCTGCAGCTTGGCCACCGCCGCCTCGATGTCGGTGCCGTACTCGAACGACACCTGGATCTGCGCCATGCCCTCCCGGGAGGTCGAGGTCACCTCGGTGACGCCGGCGATGCCCTGGAACCCGCTCTCGATGGGCTTGGTGACCTGCTCCTCGACGATGTCGGGAGCGGCGCCGGCGTACGGCGCCACCACGAACGCCCCGGGGAACGACAACGAGGGCAGCAGCTGCTGCTTCAGCGAGGGGATCGCGAAGGCACCGAACGCGCTGATCACGACCGCGACCATGATGACGAGGCTGCGGTTGGCAAGGCTGAGCCTGGCCAGAGCGGTCATTGGCGTGGACCTCCCGGTTTGCGGGCGAGTACCCAAAAGTTTCCGGCAATGCTAACACTTCGCGTAGAACGAATATTTAGCGCCGTCATGAACTCCTGGTAACCTGATCAGGCCCGCGCGGAAGGTGAATGTGGACGACAGGGAAGAGCTCATCACCCGGATCGGCGAGGCACAGCACGCCCTGGGGCGCGCGTTCTCCAACGACCGCTCGCTGCCGCTGCTGGCCCTCAACCTGACCATGCAACAGCTCAAGGTCACCCTCATCCTGGCCGGCCGCGGCTCGGCCTCCGGCCAGGAGCTCGCCGCCACCCTCGGCGCCGGTCTCGGAACCGTCACCGGCATCGTCGACCGGCTCGTCGCCCAAGGCCTGGTCACCCGCCGTGAGGATCCCAGCGACCGCCGCATCCGCCGCGTCGAGCTCACCGACGCGGGGCGCCGCATGACCGAGGAGCTCATCGACGCCGGTCTCAGCGGCTACCGGCGCCTGCTCGACCGCCTCGACACCGCCACCCTGCGCAGCCTCGACGACGTCATGACCAAACTGCGCGCGGCCGCCGCCGAGGTGTACGGCCCCTGCTGACCACGGCCCCGCGCTCCCCGGCCGTCGCGCCCTCCTCTTTCCCCGTCCCACCACGAAGGACCCGCCGCCCGGTCGTCACCGCCCGCGGGTGCCCGGGCGGCGGCGGAGGCCGGCCGCCGGTGCGGTAGCTTCGGGGCCCATGACCACTGGGGACGACACCACCGGGCCCGCGCGGGCCGGGCATCTCGAAGCGCTGTTCTCCTTGTCCGGCCGCACCGCCCTGGTCACCGGCGGGAGCTCCGGCATCGGCCTGGCCATGGCCGAGGCGATCGGCCGGGCCGGCGCCGCCGTGGTCATCGTCGCCCGCAGGAGACCCGAGCTCGACGCCGCCGCGGAGCGCATGCGCGCCCACGGGGTGCGCGTGGCCGCCATCTCCGCCGACCTCGGCGACCCCGCGGACGTGCTCCGCGTGTGCGACCAGGCCGCCGGATTCTTCGGCGAGATCGACATCCTGGCCAACGTCGCCGCCAACAACATCCGCCGGCCCATGCACGAGCTCACCACGGAGGACTACGAGGCGACGATGCGCGTCAACGTCACCGCCCCGTACACCCTCGGCCGGCACTTCGGCCCCCGCATGGCCGCGCGGGGCTGGGGCCGCATCATCAACGTCGGCTCCCAGCAGTCGATCAGCGCCTTCGGCGACAGCGGCGTCTACGGGGTCAGCAAGGCCGCCATCACCGGGCTAACCCGCTCCCAGGCCGAGGCGTGGTCCCGGCACGGGGTGCGCAGCAACACCCTCGTGCCCGGGTTCGTGCTCACCCCGCTCACCGCGCCCGCCCAGGCGATACCCGGGCGCGCCGAGGCGCTCGCCGCCCGCTCGATGATCGGACGCAACGGCGTCCCCGCCGACTTCGCCGGCGTCGCCGTCCTGCTGGCCGGCGACGCCGCCGAGTACATCACCGGGCAGATCATCTGCGTCGACGGGGGTTTCTCCGTTCATTGACGAGAACATGCCGACCGGACCGGGCGGCTTTACAAAGTAAGCCGGATGCCTGGAGTTGACCTGGAGCGCACTCCAGTGGCAAGACTGGGACGCGCGGACACGCCGCGTGCCCGCCGGCACCGCCGCGGCATCGAGGAGGACCCGGCATGAAACAGCGCACCCTCGGCCAGGGCCTGACCGTCTCCGCTCTCGGACTCGGCTGCATGGGCATGAGCGAGTTCTACGGGCAGGGCGACGACGGCGAGTCCACCGCCACCCTCCACCGGGCCCTGGACCTCGGCGTCACCTTCCTGGACACCGCCGACATCTACGGCCCGTTCACCAACGAGCGGCTGGTCGGCACGGCGATCGCCGGGCGCAGGGACGAGATCGTCCTGGCCACCAAGTTCGGCGTCGAGCGCCGGCCGGACGGCACCCGCGTCGGCGTCAACGGCCGCCCCGGCTACCTGCGGCAGGCGTGCGACGCCTCCCTCCAGCGGCTCGGCGTCGACCACATCGACCTGTACTACCAGCACCGCGTCGACCCCTCGGTGCCGATCGAGGAGACCTGGGGCGCGCTGGCCGAGCTCGTCGCCGCCGGCAAGGTCCGCCACCTCGGCATCTCCGAGGCCGCCCCCGCCGAGGTCCGCCGCGCCCATGCCGTCCACCCGATCACCGCAGGGCAGTACGAGTACTCCCTGTTCACCCGCGACATCGAGGACGAACTGCTGCCGCTGTTCCGCGAGCTCGGCATCGGCCTGGTCGCCTACAGCCCGCTCGGCCGCGGCTTCCTCACCGGCGCGATCACCAGCGCCGGGCAACTGGACGCCACCGACTTCCGCGCCTCCAACCCGCGCTTCCAGGGCGAGAACTTCACGGCCAACCGGGCTCTGGCCGCCGGGGTGGAGGAGATCGCGCGGGACAAGGGCGTCACCCCCGCCCAGCTGGCCCTGGCGTGGGTGCTCATCCAGGGCGAGGACGTCGTGCCCATCCCGGGCACCAAGCGGCGCGCCTACCTCGAGCAGAACGTCGCCGCGCTGGACATCGCGCTGACCCGCGACGAGCTGGCCGCCCTGGAGAAGGCCGCCCCCAAGGGCGCCGTCGCCGGGGACCGCTATCCCGCGGCCACCCTCCCCCGCATCACCTCCTGACCCGTCCCTCCTGACCTACATCTCCTGACCTGGGCGGCCGCGACGCCGCCGCGCCGGCCCGGGATCGGCGGTCCTGCCGGCCGGGCGCGGGCGGACCCGCGCCGCACAGGTCAGGCCGGCCAGGTGAGCCGGATCGGCCGAGCCGGTCAGGACCGGCTCCGGTCGAGGAGGCGCCCGGCGCGCATCAGCGTCTCGCGGACGTTGGCCTCGGTGGTCGCCTCCATCGCCTCCGGGATGGTCAGCCAGCGCAGCGGCGCCTCGGCGTTCTCCGGGCGGGCCGCCTCGGGGGAGCCGGTGGCCAGCAGGAACCGCAGGTCGGCGTGCTCGTGGGCCGGCTCGCGGGCGCCCGCGGTCACCGGGACGATCACCAGGTGCACGGTCTCGGCGTCCTGGCCCGCGGGCCAGGGCCGAAGGTCGGCCAGGCCGGTCTCCTCCCGGCCCTCGCGCAGCGCGACGGCGAGCGGGTCGGACTCGCCCGGATCGGCGTGCCCGCCGACCTGCAGCCAGGCGCCCTGGCGGGCGTGCCAGCGCAGCAGCACCCGGTGGGTCGGCGGGTGCAGGATCAGCGCCGACACCGTCACGTGCAGCGCCGTCGAGCGGCCCCAGGGATCACCGGCCGCCGGAAGCGCCCGGGCCCGTTCGAGATCGGCGGCCTCCTGCGCGGTCGAGGGCCGGTGGCGCGCCAGCACCCAGGCCAGCGGATCCGACGGGTCCACGACGTCGCCCATGTCATTCCCCCTGCCGCAAGACGCCCGGTGCGCGGCCGCCGGTCGTCGCCCGCACCGGCGAACCCGCCGAGGCTCGCACACCGCCCCCCGCCCGGGCAATCCGATTGACGAGGCCCGGCGTCCGGAAGCGGGGACTACGGGTTCGCCCGCACGTGCGGGCGGGCGTAGTGCCCGGCGACCGCGGCGAAGGCGGCCTTCGGCTCCCAGGGCATGTCGGGGTAGGTGTCGCCGGTGCGGCCCTCGAGGACCTTGACGATCCCGAGACTGGCGAGGTCGAGGTCGTCACGGGGATCGCCGTCGGGCCGGTGGGGGAAGCCGTAGAGCGCGAAGAGGTGGACGAAGGCGCTGTCGACGCCCTCACTGTCGAAGATGTCGAGCAGCTCGCGGAGGTATCGCGCCTGGCCCGCCTCGTCGCGTTCGTACGGTCCGTTCAGTCGCAGCGGCGCGCGGGTGACGGGATCGTACTCGAGGATCTCCATGCTGCGTGGTGCGACGTCGCCCGCGCCGCGCCAGGTCGCGGTGCCGAAGCCGGTGACGGCGACCGGCTTGGGCTGGGCGACGAGATCGCGCACGCCGTCGCGGAACCGCTCGGCGACCTCGGCGGATCGGATGAGTTCGAGGGTGACGAAGTCGAACAGGTCCCAATCGACGCCCTCGAACGGGATCGCGGCGTAGGTGACCTTTCCGTGGAAGCGTTCGCGGATCGCCGCCACGGCGGTGCGCAGGAACCGGTCGAGGCGGGAGCGGACCTCGGCGATGCGCTCGGCGCGGCCGTCCGGGCCGGCCAGCAGGCGGCCGAGACGGTCGCCGAGACGGTCGCCTTCGATGAACCCCCGGTTCATGATGCTCATTTCGACGCCGGCGACGAACACGACCTCGGCTCCCGCCGCACGCAGTCGCTCCGCCCGTTCGGCGCAGTCCAGGAGCAGAGCGAGGATCCGGCCGGGTTCCAGGTCCAGCGGGTACGGCGAGAACCAGGCCTCCAGTCCGAGCTCGGCGGCGGTGCGGGCGGCGAACTCCAGGCGCCGCGGGTCGCCGCCGACGATGTGGACGGCGTTGCAGTGCAGGTCGTCGCGGATGATGGTCAGCTCGCGCCGGACCACCGTGTGGTCGAAGCGTTCCAGCGAGTTGACGCCGTCGCTGACGAAGCCGGTGTCGTAGGCGATGCCTTTGGCTCGCATGCCGGTCCTTTCGGTCTGGGGTGGTCCGAGGGGGTACGCAGCGACGGTAGCAGAAACTTGCGTGCGCGCAATTTTGCGTGGACGCATCACCTGTGGCAGAGTCGACACCGTGACCGGCCCATCGAGCTTGCGTGAACGAAAGAAGCGGGCCACCCGAGAGGCGCTGCAGGTGGCGGCGCTGCGTCTCGCGCTGGAGCGCGGACCCGAGAACGTCCGCGTCGAGGACATCGCCGAGGCGGCAGGGGTTTCGCCCAGGACCTACAACAACTACTTCTCGAGCCGCGAGCAGGCGATCGTCGCCGCGATCGCCGCGGACCGCGCGGCACACGTCGCGGCGGCCGTGGCCGCCCGGCCGCCCGAGGCCGGCCTCGGCGACGCCGTCGTCGAGGCCGTCGTGGAGCTTCACACCGATTCGGGCGATCATCCGCGCGACGCGCTACTGATGATCGCCTCGAGTTCCGCTCTGCGCGCCTGCTACGTCGACACCGTCACCGCGATCGAGGCTCCGCTCGCGGAAGCCATCACCGGACGCTGCCCGGGCATCGAGCGCCTGACCGCCCAGGTGCTGTCCGCCGCCGTCGGCGCGGCCGCCAGGGTGGCGCTGCGGCAGTGGCTGCGATCCACGAGCGCGCTGCCGTCGATGCCGGGTTTCGTCGTGCCGTCCGGGTCGCTGCCTGACCTTGTCCGGGCCGCGCTGACTCCGCTCGTGCCGGCGCTCGACGCGGCCGCGTCGCGCTCGCCACGCTGAAGGGCCGGCGAATCGCACCGAACGGGCGCGACCCGCGTCAAGGCCCGGTCCCGGGCCGAGGGTCCGCAGGGACGCAGGCTGCGGCGCGGGCCAGCAGGAGGGTGCGCTCACGGTCGTTGCGGGTGAGGGAGGCCGCGCGCTGGAACTCCCGCCGGGCCTCGGCGGTCCTGCCCAGGCGGAACAGCAGATCACCGCGCACGCTCGGCAGCAGATGGTAGCCCTTCAGCGCCGGATCGCCCGCCAGCTCCTCCACCAGCCGCAGGCCCGCCTCCGGGCCGAAGGCCATCGCCAGGGCCACCGCACGGTTCAGCTCCACCACCGGAGAGGGCACCTGCCGCACCAGCGCCTCGTACAGTGCGGCGATGCGCACCCAGTCGGTGCCGCCGGCCTCGGCGGCACGGGCGTGGCAGGCGGCGATCGCCGCCTGAAGGGTGTAGGGGCCGGGGGCGGCGCCGATCGCCTCGGCGCGTTCCAGAGCCGCCAGCCCGCGCCCGATGGCGGCGCGGTCCCACAGGCCGCGGTCCTGCTCCAGCAGCAGGACCGGCTCCCCCGACGGGCCGACCCGCGCGGCCGAGCGGGACGCCTGGATCTCCATGAGCGCGACCAGCCCGTGGACCTCCCGCTCGCGGGGCATCAGCCCGGCCAGGACACGGCCCAGGCGCAGCGCCTCCTCGCACAGCGCCGGCCGCATCCAGTCGTCGCCGGCGGTGGCGGTGTACCCCTCGTTGAAGATCAGGTAGATGACCTCCAGCACCGACGACAGCCGGCCGGCGAGCTCGGCGCCCGCCGGCACCTCGAAGGGGACACGGGCGTCGGACAGCGTGCGCTTGGCCCGCACGATGCGCTGGGCCACGGTCGGCTCGCCCACCAGGAACGCCCGCGCGATCTCCTCGGTCTTCAGCCCGCCCAGCATGCGCAGGGTGAGCGCCACCCGCGCCTCGGTGGAGAGCACCGGGTGGCAGGCGGTGAACACCAGGCGCAGCATGTCGTCCTCGATGCCGCCGTCGAGGGAGCCCTCCAGCGCGGCCAGGGCCGCGTCGTCGTCCTGGCCGCCGGCGAGCAGGTCGTGGCCGAGCTCGTCGACCTTGCGCTCCAGGCGCTCGCGCCGGCGGATCAGGTCGATCGCGCGGCGTTTGCCGACGGCCATGAGCCAGGCGCCGGGGTTGCGCGGGACGCCCTCGCGCGGCCACTGCTCCAGCGCGGCCACCAGGGCGTCCTGGGCGAGCTCCTCGGCGACGCCGACGTCGCGCACGACGCGGGCCAGGCCGGCCGTCACCCGCGCCGCCTCGGCCCTCCACACCTGGTCGATCGCCCGATGCGCCTCCGAAACCGCCATGGCCACCTATCAGAGCATCTTGCGCGCCACCCCCGCAAACCGGGGCCCGCCTCCGGCCCGTCCCGGACGGGCGCGCGCTCAGCTCATCGGCGTGGACATCATCTGCTCGACCAGGGAGGTGGTGTGCTTGGCGTACCGGAACAGCGGGTGGGCCAGCACCTCCCGCAGGAAGGGCAGCCCGGTGCGCAGGCCGGGCCCCTGGACGACGGTCTCCTCCAGCGCCCGGTCGGCGCGGGCCAGCGCCTGGGCCCGCGTGGGCGCCCACACCGCCACCTTGGCGATCAGCGGGTCGTAGTCGGCCGTGATCCGCAGGCCCGCGGCCGCGTGGGTGTCGACCCGGGTGAACGGGCCGCCCGGCGGGACGAACCGCTCGATCAGCCCGGGGGTGGGCAGGAACCCGCGGGCGGGGTCCTCGGCGTTGACCCGGCACTCGATGGCCACCCCGCAGGGGACGATGTCGCTCTGCCGTAGCGTCAGCCGCCTCCCGGCCGCGACGAGGATCTGCTCGCGCACCAGGTCGATCCCGGTCACCATCTCGGTGATGGGGTGCTCCACCTGCAGCCGGCAGTTGACCTCGATGAAGTAGCAGGCGCCGTGCTCGTCCAGCACGTACTCGAAGGTGCCGGCGCCCACGTACCCGGCGGCGCGGGCGGCGTGCACGGTGAGCTCGCCCAGGTGCTCGACGGTCGCCGCGGGAAGGTTGGGCGGCGGGGTCTCCTCGATCAGCTTCTGCCGGCGCCGCTGCACCGAGCAGTCGCGCGCGCCCAGGTGGACGACGTTGCCGTGGCCGTCGGCGAGGATCTGCACCTCCACGTGCCGGGCCGCGTCCAGATACCGCTCCACGTACACCCGGGGGTCGCCGAACAGTGCCAGGGCGTCGCGGCGGGTGGCGGCGTACGCGCGGGCGAACTCGGCGGGCTCGTGCACCACGGTCATGGCACGCCCGCCGCCGCCCGCCGCGGCCTTGATCACGACGGGGTAGCCGACGGCGTCGGCGGTGCGGGCCGCCTCGGTGGCGCCGCCCGCGGGGTCCGCGCCGCCGGGAAGCACGGGCAGGCGCGCGGCCACGGCGAACTCCCTTGCCGACACCTTGTCGCCCAGCCGCGCGATCACCTGTGGCGGGGGGCCGATCAGGGTCAGGCCGTGCGCCTGGCAGATCTCGGCGAACTCGGCGCTCTCCGACAGGAATCCGTATCCGGGATGGACGGCGTCGGCGCCGGTCTGCAGGGCGGCGGCGATGATCGCGGCCGGGTTGAGGTAGCTGCGCCGTGGCGTGGCCGGCCCGATCTGGACGGACTCGTCGGCCAGGCGCACCGCCGGGGTGTCGCGGTCCACCGTGGAATGGGCGACCACCGTGCGGATTCCCATCTCGCGGCACGTCCGGAGCACGCGCAGGGCGATCTCGCCCCGGTTGGCGATCAGAACTGTGGTGAACATGGCGCTCCAGGCTGCGGGCGGTGGCGGGTGCGGGGTCAGTGGCCGCCGTGCGGCACCAGGGCCAGCAGCGGCTCCTCGTACTGCACCGGCGCGCCGTCGGCGGCGACGATCTCGCTGACGCGGCCGCCGTGCTCGGCCTGGACGGCGTTCATGAGCTTCATGGCCTCGACGATCCCGATCTGCTGGCCGGGTTCGACGAGGTCGCCGACCTCGACGAACGGCGCGGCGCCCGGCTCGTGGGCGCGGTAGAAGGTGCCGACCATCGGCGAGGTGACCACGACGGCGCCGTCGGCGTCCGCCGCGCCGTCCGGGGCCGGGGCGGCGGCCGCGGCCGGCCCGCCGGGGTGCGCGCAGCGGGCGGCCGGCCCGTCCGGTGCGCGGGCCGGGTCGCCGGCGGCGCGCGGCGCGGCCGCCCATTCGACGGCGACGGCCAGGGTGGCGGTGGAGACGGTGATCCTGCGCCGCGGCGCCGGGCCGGC
>NZ_JBHSFP010000045.1:0-50031 GCF_042654065.1 Sphaerisporangium dianthi
CGCGGGTGCGCCTTGAAGTACTTCGCCGAGGCGGCGGACAACTCGGGGCTCAGCGACTCGTGGCCGTCCGCGGAGACCTCGGCGTGGGTGTGCACGTCGATCGCGACCAGATCGGCGACGTTCATGACCGTCATGTCAGGCCCCCTGGGCCTCCGGGGCGGGGACCTTGGGGGCGGGTATTCCGTAGGTCTCCGGCTCGGCGCCGACGCCCGGCTGCCAGGAGGCGGCGATCGCCTCGGCCGTCCAGCCTCCGTCGGCGAACGCGACGGCCTTCTCCGCCGGATGCGACCACAGCGCGAGGCGGTCGCCGCCGATCCCGATCGCCTGGCCGGTGACACCGGCGGAGGCGTCCGAGGCGAGGAACACGACGAGGCCCGCCACGTCCCCGGCCGTGCCCAGCCCTTCGTCCTTGCGCAGCCACTCGGGGAACGGTGCTCCGGTCCGCTCCGCCTCCTCGATGATCGGCGCGAACACGGGGATGCTCTTGGTCATCTCCGTGGCCGCCACCGGGACGACCGCGTTCACGGTGATGTCCGCCCTGGCCAGCTCCATCGCCCAGGTCCTGGCCATCGCCACGATGCCGGCCTTGGCCGCCGCGTAGTTGGTCTGGCCGAAGTTCCCGCGCTGGCCCGCCGGCGAGGAGATCAGGATCAGCCGGCCGCCGGTTCCCTGTTCGCGCATCCGCACCGCCGCGGCCCGCGCACAGGTGAACGTGCCGCGCAGGTGCACGTCGATCACCGCGTCGAAGTCGTCGTCCGACATCTTCCACAGGACCCGGTCGCGCAGGATGCCCGCGTTGGTGACCATCACGTCCAACCGGCCGTACTCCTCGACCGCGGTGGCGACGAGCAGGTCGGCCACCTCGGCGGATCCGACCGGGGCGACGGCGCTCCGTGCCCTGCCGCCCTCAGCGGTGATGGCGCCGACGACCTGCGCGGCCGCTTCGCCGTCCACGTCGTTGACGACCACCGCCGCCCCGGCCGCGGCCAGCGCTCCGGCGTACGCGCGGCCGAGCCCGCGACCCGCGCCTGTGACGACGGCGACCTTGCCGGAAAGATCCATGGGACTCCCCTGAGTTGTACGGCGAATGGTGCGAATATAAGTCACTTTTGCGACGACCGTCAAAAATGTGTCCAGTGTCGCCCGGCCTGGTCGGCTCCGCGGACGCGGTCGGCGACGCCGAGCCGGGGGAGGCCCGGATCAGGCCAGGACGACCTGCTCCAGCCACCGGCCGACGCGCTCGGCCACCTCGTCGTCGAAGGTGCGCGCGTCGACGTTGTCGGCGTGGATCTCGATCACCGGGAACCCGGCCGCCTTCAGCGCGGCGGCGGTGAAGTAGCCGCCTCGCGGATCGTCGGACACCAGGTGCACCACGCCGTCGATGCCGTGCGAACGGGCCTCCTTCACGTACCACTCGCTGGACCACGGCGGGGTGTAGAGCTGGTCGGTGAAGGCGGCGAAGCGCGCCGCCAGCGCCCTCATGGGGTCGTCGCCGTAGCGGATGTAACCGTCGGCGGCGATGGCGAGGTACATCGACCAGACGAACACCGCACCGTGCTCCTCCTGGAAGCGCTGGTAGAAGCCCATGTCGTACCAGAGGCCGCGGCCGATCCACATCAGCCGGGCCCGCTCGCCCGGGCACGCGGCATGACCGGCGTCGACCCGGTCGCGCACCTCCCGGTAGAAGCGTTCGGCGATGTCCCGGGCCCACTCGGTGCCGCGGTGCCACTGGGGGAGCATGACACTGGGGATGCTGTCGACGACGCTGAGCGGGGCGGGGCGGGCGCGGGCGATGAGGGCGCGCGTCTTCCTGTTCCACTCCTCCTGCTCGTTGGCCAGTGCCATCACCTCCCGGAAGCGGGACTCGCGGAATCGCCTGCCGGTGGTGGTCTCCAGGAACCTCACGAGGTTCGCGAGCTCCGCGGTGAGCAGGTCCAGTCTCGCCGGGCCGACGGCCTGCTCCCATCTGTGCGGCATGAGCTCCCACCAGTTGGCGGGGACCTCGTTCTCGGCGGCGCTCTCCAGCGGATAGAAGGTGACCCCCGGCTCGTGACCCCAGATGTCGAAGATCTTGCGGGTGACGTCGCCGGAGGCGTCGCCGACGATGATGTCCGGCCTGGGCAGGCCGCCCCACGGGCCGGTCTCCGGTTCGGGGTCGAAGGCGGAGCCGAGGGTGACGGAGTTGTACTGCTCGGAGTAGTCGGGGTACCCGCGCTGCCGCACCAGCTCCAGGTAGTGCCCCGAGCGCTGCTTGGCGGTCACCAGGGACGCCCACCACTGGCTAACCGCGTACGGGATGTCCATCGTGCGGAAGATCTCGTGCGGGACGTCCGCGTTCAGCAGGGCGAACGGCTCGCCGGCGGCGGCCCGCCGGCGCACGTCGGCGAACCATTCGCGCTGGTGCCTGCCCGCCTCGGCCGCCGTGGCGAGGGATTTCACACCGCGCATGGATCTTCCTTCCGCGGGACGGCCAGGGCGGCCAGGTCGGCACGCCCGTATTCCTGGCGCTCCAGCGAGACGGCGGGGATGTCGATCGCCGCGCGCTGCGCGGGGAAGTCCCACGCCGGCGCCTCGTCGCCGGCTCGGGAATAGGCGACGAAGAGCTCGGCACGGCAGCGCCGCACGGCCGTCGCCGCGTGCGCGGCGCGCTCGCTCGCCGTGGCCCTGTGGGCGGTCGGACCGCCGTGGTGGTAGTGCTCGGCCAGGGCGTCGAGGCCGCCCGCGCCGACCGGCTCCCGGAGGAGGAGGTCGCCGAAGGAGTGGTCCTCGCCGACGATCACATGGCCCTCGGACTCGATGGCCTCGTACACGTGCGGCGTGTCGTGGTCGCTGCCGCTCAGGAAGACCCGCCGCCCGGTGTGCTCCCCGAGCCGTCCCGCCTCGGCCAGCAGCCGCTCGAGCAGCGCGATGTGCTCGTCCACGGGCAGGGCCGCGTTGGCCACCGCGAGGAACTGCCGTCCCGTCAGGCGGGCGGGCACCGCCCTGCGCAACTCGGCGACGGCGGCCAGCAGACGGCGCCGCTCGTCGTGCGCCGCCACCGCGCCGGCCAGGTCGAGGGGGCGGCCGGTCCAGGCTTCGAGCCTGGCGGCGAACTCGCCGATCCTGCGACGGTTGTAACGGGCGGTCGTGCGGTGCGGCAGGTGCAGGATGTCCACCAGGTACACCTCGGGCGGCCGCATGCCCGGCTCCACGCGACCCAGCTCGCGCAGCGCGTAGAACAGCCGCAATGACGCCTCGCAGTCGTGCGAGACCACCACGCGGTCCAGCTCGCCGAAGGACCCGGCGAGCAGCCGGGCGAGCACCGAGCGGGCCATCGGGTCCACCCCGCGGCCCAGGTACCGGTCTCCGAGCGCGGAGTCGGACGCGGGGTCGCCGGTGAGGCGGAACGCGCGGACCCCCGCGGCGGTCAGCAGTTCGACCGGCATGTCCGCCCCGACGTAGCCGACGACCGGCGTCCGGTCGCCGGCCCGGCCGGCGGCGGCGGACGGAGGCGCGCCGCGCCGGGCGTAGGCCTCCTCCAGCGCGGCCATCGCGGCGAGCACGTCAGATCACCCCTTCCGCGGCCAGCGCCTTGAGTTCGCCGTCGGAGTAGCCGAGCAGGCCGCCGTAGATCTCGGCGTTGTTCTCGCCGAGGGCGGGCGCCGGCCGGTCGAGCGCCGCCTCCGAGGCGGAGAAGCGAATGGGGACGCCGGCCCCGTACAGGTCCGCGCGGTGACCGTGGCGCGGATGCTCCAGCGGCACGACCTCCTCGCGTTCGAGCACGAGCGGGTCGCGCACGGCGACGCCGGGCTCACGCACCTCGGCGGCGGGCACGCCGTGCCGGGTGAGCAGGTCGAGGATCGCGGTGAGCGGGCGGTCCGCCGCCCACGCGGCCACCAGCTCGTGCAGCTCGCCGGCGTTGGCCACGCGCGCGTCCCGGGAGGCGAACCGCGGGTCCGCGGCGAGATCGTCGCGCCCCATCGCCGCGAACAGGCCGCGGGCGAACGCGTCGGTGGGGCCGCACAGCGCGAACCAGCCGTCGGCGGCGGGGAACGTGCCGAACGGCGCCAGCCTGGGCACGGTCATCCCCGTGCGCATGGGCAGGCCCAGCTTCTCGTAGGCGTCGAACGGCTCGCACGCGACCATCGAGGTGAGCGCTCCCAGCATGGACACGTCCACGTGCTGGCCCTGGCCGGTCGCGTCGGCGCGCAGAACCGCGGCGAGCGTGCCGATCACCGCGTACAGCGGCGCGACCAGGTCGCCCACCGGCAGCCCGAAGCGGACGGGCGGCTCGCCGGGCGCGCCCGCGGTCATCATCACCCCGCTGAGCGCCTGGACGATGGTGTCCATCGCCTTGCCCGAGCCGAGACCGCCCTGCGCGCCGAAACCGCTGATCGACGTGCACACGATGCGCGGGTTGATCGCGCTCGCCCAGTCGTGGCCGATGCCGAGCCGTTCCAGGACGCCGGCGCTGTAGTTGTCGATCATGATGTCGGCCGCCCTGACCAGACCGGCCAGGATCTCGCGAGCACCGGGATGCTTGAGATTGAGCGTGACGCTCCGCTTGTTGCGGCCGCGCAGGAGCATCGAGACGGACATGTCGTCGTCCCCGCGGCGGGCGAGCGTCAGCCCCTCGGCGCCGAGATAGGGGGCGTTGTTGCGGGAGCTGTCGCCGCCGGTCAGCGGATTCTCCACCTTGATCACGCGGGCGCCCAGACCGGCCAGCAGCAGGGTCGCGTACGGTCCGGACAGCGCGGTGGTCAGATCGATCACCGTACGGCCGGCGAGCGGGCGGTCAGCCACGCAGCACCACCTCCTCACCCTCCCAGCGGAACTCCGTCGCGAGGCCCGCCTGCCGCGTGATGCGCTCGATGTACGACACGACCCGCCGCCCTTCCTCGTCGTCGCCGAGCGGGACCGGCCGGCCCGCGCCGTCGATCCAGCAGGGCACGAGGCCGGCCGAGACCAGGCCGTCGCGATCGAACCGGCAGACCGCGATCGCTGTGTTCCGGCTCTCGGGATGGAAGGGGTAGTACGGCATGCCCGGATCGGGGGCGAAGCCGTACAACTCGACTCTGCGGCGCGCCCACGCGGCCCGTTCGCCTCCGTCGCCCGGCGCGGGCGTCAGCGCGCGGGTGACGGTCACGAAGTTGCCGAGCCCGTGGTAGATCGGCCTGCCGCGGTACATCTCGACGCCCCGCATGATGTGGGCGTGGTGGGCGAACACGGCGTGCGCGCCGGCGTCGACGACGGCGTGGGCGACGGGCCGCTCGTACATGGCCAGTGCGGCGGGCGTGTGCCCGACGCCCTTGTGCAGGGACACCAGCACGACGTCGACCTCGGCGGCCAGGGCCGCCACGTCCTCGGCCATCCGCGCGAGGCAGGCGGGATCGGCGAAGGTGTAGACGGCGGGCGGCCCGCCGGGGCTGGCGTGGTCGAGTTCGTAGTGCGTCAGCACCTTGATGTACGCGCAGCCGGGCTTGCGGCTGGTCGCCCAGGACTCGCGCGGGCCGACGCAGTTGTAGCCGAGCACGCCGATGCGCAGCCCGTCGCGCTCCACGACGGCGGGACGACGGGCCTCGTCGAGGGTCATGCCGGCGCCCGCGGTGGTCAGTCCGGCCTCGGTCGCGTACGTGATCGTGTCGGCCACCCCCTGGCCGCCGACGTCGTAGACGTGGTTGCCCGCGAGCGTCACCACGTGGAAACCGGCGCCGGAGATCGCGGAGAGCGCGGCGGGATCGGCGGGCGGGGCGGGGACATCGGTGCTGACCTGGGCGGTGGAGGTGCTGTGGGGCACCTCGACGTGGCCGATCACCACGCCGCCCCGGCCCAGCGTCGCCCGGGCCGGGGCGAAGAAGGACGCGGGGTCGGGCTCGTCGACGATGAGGTCGCCGACGGCCATCACCGTGAGGCTCACGAGGTGGTCTCCTCTTCCAGCGTGCGTTCGCCCGAGTGCCGCGCCGCGCGCCCGGAGAAGCGCGACAAGAAGGCCCGCAGGCGGGGCGAGACGGGTTCGTCGAAGAACTCCTCGGGAGCGCCGGTCTCGATCACCCGGCCCTCCTCCATGAAGACGCATCGATCGGCCACCTCGCGGGCGAAGCTCATCTCGTGCGTCACGATGATCATGGTCATGCCGCCATGGGCGAGGTCGTGCATGACGCTCAGCACCTCGCCCACCAACTCGGGATCCAGGGCACTGGTGGGCTCGTCGAACAGCATGATCCGCGGGTGGGTGGCCAGGGCCCTGGCGATGGCGACGCGCTGCTGCTGGCCCCCGGAGAGCATCCGGGGGTAGGCGTCCGCCTTGCCGGCGAGCCCCACGCGCGCGAGCAGTCTCAGCGCCTCCTCGCGCGCCTCCTGGGGGGCGCGGCGGTGGACCAGTACCTGGGCCTCGGTCACGTTGCGCAGCACATTCCAGTGCGGGAACAGGTTGAACTGCTGGAAGACCATGCCCATGCGGCCGCGCTGGGCGGCCACGCGCCGGTCCGGCAAGGGGCGCAGGTGGCCCCGCTGGATCTCGTAGCCGAGCAGCTCTCCGTCGAGGTACATGGCGCCGCCGTCGATGCCCTCCAGTTGGTGGACGCAGCGGACCAGGGTGGACTTGCCCGACCCGGACGGACCGATCACCGTGACGACCTCGCCCTCGTGCACGTCGAGGCTGAACCCGTCGAGCACCACGTGGCCGCCGAACCGCTTGCGCACGTCACTGACGCGCAGGACCGGTGTGTCGCTCACCGCTACCCCTTCCCGAAGTGGCGCTCCAGGCGCTGCTGGCCGAGCGACAGGACGGTGACCACCGCCAGGTACCACGCGCAGGCGACGATCAACAGCGGCACGATCTCGTACGTCCTGTTGTAGACCACCTGCACCGAGTACAGCAGGTCGGCCATCGCGATCACGCTGACCAGGGAGGTGCCCTTGAGCAGGCTGATGAACTGGCTGCCGGTGGGCGGGACGATCACTCGCATCGCCTGCGGGAGCACGACCTTGGCGAAGCCCTGCCCGGCCGTGAATCCCATCGCGCGGGCCGCGTCACGCTGGCCGCGGTCCACGGCGATGACGCCGGCCCTGACGATCTCGGCCATGTAGGCGGCCTCGTGCAGGGTGAGCCCGATGACGGCCGCGGTCAGCGAGCTGATCACGGAGTTGGTCGGCCACGAGACGAAGGTCGGGCCGAAAGGGACGCCCAGCGAGATCCGCGGCAGCAGGTAGCCGAGGTTGAACCAGAAGATCAGCTGGACCAGGGGCGGTATGCCGCGGAAGACCGCGACGTAGACGGTGCAGGCCCAGACCACCGGCGTGAAGCCGCTCAGCCTGCCCGCTGCGAGGAGCACGCCGAGCACGCTGCCCAGCACCATCCCGATGACGGTGAGCAGCAGCGACATGCCGAGGCCCCGCAGGATGTTCGGGTCGAACAGATACCTGCCGGCCACCGCCCACTCGAACCGCGGGTTGGTGAGCAGGAACCAGGCGAACTGCGCGACGAGCACGAGCAGCACGGCTCCGGCCACCCAGCGCAGGGGGCGGACGCGAGGACGGGCGGCGGCGACGTCCACGACCTGCTGCGCCACGCTCATCGCGTCGCCGCCGCGTTCAGCTTGGGCTCCTCCACCGCCACCTTCTGGAGCCCGTACTTGTCCATGATCTTCTTGTACTCGCCGTTCTTGAAGATCTCCTTGAACGCGTCGAACATGACCGGGCCGAGGCCGCTGGACTTGGGCACCAGCATCGCCAGCTGGTCGACGCCGGCGCCCTGCTCGTCGGACTGCGTGACGTACGTGAAGGCGTCCTTCTCCTTGCCGACCACGTCGAGGGCCGCGCTCTCGGTCATGCCCGCCGCGTCGGCGCGGCCGGACTTGGCGGCGAGGATGGTGCCGTTCGTGTCGGCGAAGCCGATGAAGTCGATACCCGGCCTGCCCTGCTTGGCGCACCATTCGGTCAGGCGCTTGGCCTGGTCCTCGGTGATGCTGCCGGCGGTGCCGGCGACGCGCTTGCCGCACAGGTCACCCGAGCTCTTGATGGAGGAAGACCCGGCCTTGGGGATCAGATAGGAGGTACGGGTGACCATCCACACGAGCGCGTCGAACTGCTTCTCGCGTTCGGCGGTGTCCTTGACCGGGCCGTTGAAGGCGTCGTACCGGGAGGCGAGCATGCCGGAGAGCGCCGCGGGCAGGCCGTTGACGATCGAGATCTCGGTGCGGACCCCCAGCACCTTGCCGAGGGCGTCCTGCAGCTCCTTGTCGATGCCCGTGACGGTCTTGCCGTCGTCGGCGACGATCCGGTAGGGCGGGTGGGAATCCCCGGCGAACCGGATGACGCCCGCTTCCTTCACGCCGTCGGGCAGGGCGTCGTACAGCGCCGTCGCGCCGGCCGGCCGCTGTGTCTCACCGCCGCCTCCGCCGCAGGCCGCGGCGCCGGCGAGGGTGAGAACCGCCGCACTCGCAAGGATGGTCCTGGGCAATCTCATGGTGGTCCTTCCCGCGACCAAGTCATGCTGCAGTTGTTCTTACGGTCGTGGGGATAAATGTCACACCTACGGGCGCACGGCTGTCAAGGGGTGGCTGTGCGGGGTGGAGACGCGCGGGGGCGGGCCGAAACGCCGCCCCGTCGCCGGGAGCGATCAGGTGAGCGAGAGGATGGAACTGGTCCGGTGGTGGGCGACCAGCTCGGCCAGTCCGGGCTCGAACTCCGCGACGATCTGCTTGACGCGGAATTCGGCGAGCGGCCCGAGGGTGTCGTAGATCTCCACGAAGAGGTCCCTGGCCGCGGCGCGCGGCCAGGCGGCGGGCAGCAGCTCCGTCGGCAGGTCAGGGTCGTGGTTGGGGAACCTCCGCCAGGTGTCCATGATCCCCGTGCGCGCCACCAGCGCCTCGGACGCGCCGACCACGCCCTTGCGGACGCGTTCCAGGAGAGGCGAGTGCTGCGCCACGAAGTCCTCGTAGGCGCGCCGGAGCCGATCGAAGTCCCATGCCTCCTGCGGGGCGCGCGTGCCCGAGGAGTCCAGGGCCTCGGCGTGGAAGATCGTCGACATGGGGATCTCCAGCTCGGCGAGCACCGCCGCCGCGCTGTCGGCGTTCGCCGTCGGCGAGACCCACAGTCCGTCGTAGAGCGGGGCGAAGCCGAGCCAGCGCAGCCTCGCGCGCAGCGCGTGGCGCAGGTCGCGCTGTTCCTCGGAGATGGAGAACGCCGCCATCACCCATCGTCCGTCCCACGCGCCCTGCTCGAGGCCGAAGGACATGATGCGCTGCCGCCCCTCCGACATCACCGCGGCGGCCCGATCCGTGAGCCGATAGTAGGTGCGCCGCCCCACCTTGGACGACTCCAGCAGGTCCCTCTTGGTCAGGCGGCTGAGCGCCGCCCGGGCGGCCACGGCGGAGACGCCGAACTCCTCGGCCAGCCGCACGAGGGCCGCGGACGGCAGTTGCTCGGGCCGGCTGATCCAGTAGTCCCCGAGAAGCGTCGTGATCACGTGCTGCGGGGGCGCGCCCACCTGGAAGCGCGGAAAATCGACGTCCTCTGCCTCGGATCTCTCGCGATCGTTCACAACGAAAGTATATTGACAACGTTTAGGCTTGCGTCCGTTGTAGGAATGTCATGCTTTTTCGGCGACTTCACGCGGCGCCGGAACGGATCTCCGCCGTCCTTCCGTCACGCGCCGGCCACGGCGCCCTTCGAGCCGCCGGCGCCGGGATCCGGCCGGCGTGCCGCGGTCACCGCTGTTCGCGCCGGCCGCCGGCGAGCAGGTCCAGCCGATCGCGGTCGGTCGTCTCGTCGAAACGCGTGTGACGGCGCGTCGCGGGCGACTCCAGGGCGGACACCTGCGCGAAGGTGTGGTGCGCCGCCAGCCCGGCCAGATGCGGATCGAACTCCGCGAGAATCTCGCGGAAGCGTCGCTCCGCGGGCTCCCCGAGCGAGTCGTAGATCCGCATGCACAGCCGCCTGGCCTCGTCGCGCGGCCAGTCCGCGGGGAGCAGTTCGGCGGGAAGGTCGGGGTCGAGCGTGGGGAACACCCGCCAGTCGGTCATGATCGCGGTACGCAGCCGCAGCGCCTCGGCGGGGCAGGGGCCGGAGGCCGCCAGCCGTTCGGCGACCGGCCGGTGGGCGTCGATGAAGCGCAGGTAGCGTTCGCGCAGCGCGGCGATGTCGAAGGCGTGGTCGAGCACCGGGTCGAGGTCGTCGTCGGCGACCTTGCGGGCCCGGAACACCACCGCGCCGCGCACGCCCAGCCTTCGCACGAGTTCGACGACGTCGCCCGTCTTGTCGTGCGGTGACACCCACACCGCGTCGAAGATCATGCCGAAGTGCAGCAGGCGCAGCCCGTCGCGCAGCGCCCGGCGGGTGTCCCGCTGGTCCTCGGGCACCGAGAACGTGACGACCGTCCATTGCCCGTCCCAGCACGGGGTGGTGGCGCCGAACGTCAGCAGCCGGCGCATGTGCGCCACGATCACGTCGTAGGCCCGGGGCGGCAGCCCGTACGCGGTGGTGCGGCCGTTGCGCGAGCTGTCCAGCAACCCTCGCGCGGCGACCCGCCGCAGGGCGGCGCGGGCGCTGGTCGCGCTGATGCCGAACTCCTCCAGCAGCCGGACCAGCGCCGCCGAGGGGATGTGCTCCTGCCGCCAGAACCAGTAGTCGCCCAGCAGCGTGGTCAGCAGCCGCTGCGGCTCGGCCCCTTGCCGGGCCCTGGGCAGGGAGCCGGGTTCCGGCGACGCGGTCACCCGGCGTGCCTCCATCGTCAGACTCCTCAGCCGGTGTAGGTGCCCCAGTCGGCCACGTCCGGGGACGGACGGGCTTACCGGATTCGACCTGCGTGAATTTTACGTCACCCGGCTCCGCGTCCGGGCCCTTCCCGGCGATCTCGGCCGCAATCCGCGTCAGGACGACGGCCACGGGGGATGTCGCCTCATTCCCCGGATCATCTGGATCGTCCGGAGCGGGGGACGTGGGGGCGGAGGAACCGGCCGGGCGTGTACCGGACGAACTCCGCGGTGCCCAGATTCGGGTCCTCCGCGGCCAGGCGCGCGGCCAGCCCGTTGAGCCGGTGGGCGTCGGCGTCCGTCCAGTGGCCGGTGGTGACCCGGTTCCTCAGAGTCTCCACCGCGACGACCAACTCGGCTGCGGTGTAGCGGCAGTGGCCGGGCCGGTCGACGAACGCCTGCCGCAGCATCGCGCGGTCGCCCGCGCGCCCCACCACGTCGGAGTAGGCGCGGGCCTGGGTGACGGTGGGGTAGTTGTCGCCGCGCTCGTGCATCGTCAGGACGGGGACGCCGAGCTCGCCGCGCGGGGTGAAGTAGTCCTCCATGTAGGCGACGGCGCGGGGTGCGGCGGAGACGCGCGGCGCCGCCGCCAGGGCCGCGAGGTCGTCGTCCAGGTCCAGCCCGGCGCTGCCGTAGAGGGCGCGCACCTGCTTCATCCGCCCGGATTCGTGCAGCTCCCGGCGGTAGTCGACGCCGGTGTTCCAGGAGAAGTTGCCACCGGCCCGCTGTTCCAGCGGATGGCGAGGCGAGAACACGGTCGGCATGAACGCCGCGTACTCCTGGGCCTGCTGCGCCGCCCAGTCGTGCGCCGCGGGTTCGGTGGTCCCGATCACCGACCAGGTGGAGACCTGGGCGAAGGACGCGGCCAGCGCGATGCGGGCCCGGCCGGCCGCGGTCCGCTGAGCGGCGTCCAGGACGGCGCGGGCGGCCGCGTTGCTCAGCGCCTCCTCCTCGGCCGAGGCCGGCCCGACGAGCTTCACCGCGTCGTCGCCGGGAGCGAGCAGCGTCTTGAACGCGAAAGCCGCGTCCAGCGACTGGTTGAGCATCGCCACCGGCCCGGCGACCGAGGCACAGTACGGCAGCGCGCCGTCGACCAGGTCGGGCCGGCGTTCGGCCAGGCCGGCCGCGATGGCGCCGCCCATCGAAGCGCCCCAGGCCAGGGTGGCCGAGGGTTTCCCCGCGACCTCGGCGAACTCGGCGAGCGTGTCGCCGGAGTCCCGCAGGGTCTCCTCGACGGCCCAGCCGTCTCCATAGGGCCGGGTGCCCGCCAGGGCGTACCCGTGGGTCAGCAGCCAGCCCTGCGCGGCGGGGTTGCCGCCGAGGTCGGCCGGCAGGTGCTGCGGGCCGGCGCCCTGGCCGTAGCCCGGGCTGAACGCCAGCACGGTGCCGTTCCAGTTCCGCGGGACCTCGATCGCGTAGGTGGCGCCGCTCGGGTGGACGCCCGAGACGCTGATGGGACCGGCCCGCCCGGAGGCCGCCGAGGCGCGCGGCAGGCCGCCGGCCGGCGGGAGGGCGAGCGCGAGGGCCGTCGCCATGAACACCGCTACGGCACGGGTCGGCCTTTCAGTCATGAAACGGGGATTGATGTCCGCCTCCATAGGGGGGAAGCCGCTGCGACGCGAGATGTACAACAGTTCAGTGAACGGTCATCTGGATTCCATCGTCAATTATGTTTGACAGTAATCGTACGGTCGTCACAGAACTGTTGACAATGAACGTGGACCTGCTTACTTTGGCTCGACCACCCGCATAGGAGGAGCCTCGATGGTGAGAAAGCCGGCTCTGGGCGTCGTCGCGGCGGGTGCCGCGATCGCACTCCTGTCCGCCTGCGGCCCCGGCCCCGGCGCCACCCGCGGCGCGTCCGCCGGCGGTGGCCGGACCGACGAGCTGGTCTTCGCCGCCATCCCCTCGGAGCAGAGCGACGACCTCGAGGCGTCGTTCGCCCCCATCGTCGCCGCGCTGCGGAAGGACCTCGGCGTCCCGGTGCGGTTCCAGGCCGTCACCAGCAACGCCGCCGTCGTCGAGGCGCAGGTCGCCAAGCGGGTGGACGTCGCCGTCTACGGGGCCTTCAGCTACTACCTGGCCCGCAGCCGGGCCGACGTCGAGCCCGTCGCCGTCCCGCTGTCCGCCCCGGGCGGCGACCCCGGCGCCTACGCCTACGGGGTGACCCGCGGCGACGACAAGAGCATCGCCTCGCTCAAGGACGTCGCCGGCAAGGACGTCTGCTTCACCGACCCCGGCTCCACCACCGGCTACCTGCAGCCCCTCGCCTCCCTGCGGGAGGCGGGCGTCGACGTGGACAAGGACGTCAAGACGGTCTTCACCCACGGGCACGACACGGCGGTCGCCTCGCTGCTGGCCGGCGACTGCGACATCGCCTTCGTCGGCGACGTCTTCATCGACCAGCTGCTGCCCGCCCGCGGCCAGCTCAAGCCGGGGCAGGTGAACAAGGTGTGGACCTCGCCGCTCATCCCCGGGCCGCCGATCGTCGTCGGAAGGTGGCTGCCGCAGGACGTCCGCGGCAAGATCACCAAGACGGTGACCGGCCTGACCGCCACCGGCGCCGCCTCCGCCGGGCTGTGCGAGGGCAAAGAGATCAAGGGCCCGAAGAACTGGGGCCGGTACGCCGGCGCCGCGGCCTGCACCCTCGGCGCCTCCACGGCCTGGACGTTCGTCAAGGCCACCGACGCCACCTACCAGCCGATCGCGCGCGTCTGCGAGATCACCGAATCCGAGGTCTGCACCTCCGGTGGCTGAGGACCCCGCCATGGCCGGCGACCCCGTGCTGCGGCTGTCGGAGGCCGGCAAGGGCTTCAACGGCGTCACCGTGCTGGACGGCGTCTCACTGGAGGTCCCGCAGGGGCAGTTCGTCGCCTTGGTCGGCCCCTCCGGAGCCGGCAAGTCCACGCTGCTGCGACTGGTCAACGGCATGCACGTGCCGGACAGCGGCACCGTGCGCACCCTGGGGGAGAACCCGGCCGCCTGCTCCCGGCGCCGGCTGCGCGCCCTGCGCGCCAGAGTGGGGTTCGTCTTCCAGCAGTTCGGCCTCGTCGGGCGGCTGTCGGCGCTGGAGAACGTGCTGATGGGGGCGCTGGCCACCCTGCGGCTGCCCAGATACGGGGTGATGAGCTACCCCCACGCGCTGCGGGTCCGCGCCGTGGAGCACCTGGACCGGGTCGGGATGGCCGACCGGCGGTTCCAGCGCTGCGACACGCTCTCGGGCGGGCAGCAGCAGCGGGTCGCGGTGGCCAGGACCCTGCTGCAGAGCCCCGAGCTGATCCTCGCCGATGAGCCCGTCGCCTCGCTCGATCCCGCGGCGAGCATGGTGGTGCTCGAGACCCTCGAACGGATCAGCGCCGAGGACGGCATCTCCGTGGTGTGCAGCCTGCACCAGATCGAGTTCGCGCTCGCCGTCGCCGACCGGGTCGTGGCGCTGCGCGGCGGCCGGCTGGTGCTGGACGAGCCGGCGGCCGGCCTGTCCGCCGAGCGGCTCCGGGGAATCTACGGCACGGCGGGCGCGCGCGATGATTAGCACCACTCCGACCTCGCGGGCCCCGGTCCACCCGGGTCCGCTGAGGCCGCCGTGGAGTGCCCGCGCTCTCATCGCGGTGGGGCTGCTCGTCGCGTCGGTGGCCGTCGTCTGGCTGACGTTCTGGTGGATCGGCCTGTCCCCGGCCTCGCTGGCCTCCGGACTTGACGACACCGGGCGGCTGCTGCGCCGGATGTGGCCGCCGGACCTGCCCGGCGCCGGCGTCGTCGCCTCGATGATCGCCGAGACGCTGCTCATCGCGGTCGCGGGCACCGGCCTGGCGGCGCTGGCCTCGGTGCCGCTGGCCTTCATCGCCGCGCGCACCCACCTCGGCCCCCGCCTGCTGCGATCGCCGGCCCGGGCGGTCGTCGTGCTGACCCGGGCCGTGCCGACGCTGGTCTTCGCGATCGTGTTCGTGCGGATCTTCGGCCTGGGCCCGCCGGCCGGCGCGCTCGCCGTCGCCGTGCACTCGATCGGCATGATCGCCAAGCTGCTGGCCGACGTCATCGAGGAGGCCGACCCCGTCCCCGCCGAGGCGGTCCGCGCGTGCGGGGCCGGCGAGGCGCAGGTGGCGGTCTCCAGCGTGCTGCCCCGCGTGTTCCCGGCCCTGACCGCCATCGTGCTGTACCGCCTCGACATCAACATCCGGGCGTCCGCCGTGCTCGGCGTCGTCGGGGCCGGCGGCATCGGCGTGGCGCTGCAGACCGCGCTGGGCAGCCTCAACTACCACCGGGCGGCGGGGATCATCTGCGTGATCGTCGCCCTGGTGCTGCTGCTGGAGCTGTTGTCGGTGACGGTCCGCCGCCGCACCAGGGCCGGCCGCTCCGCCGGCGACCCGGCGGGCACGGCCGCGCTGCCCGCCGGGCGCGCCCCGCACGACGTCGGCTGGGACCGCGGCCGGGTGCTGCGGGTGGCCGGCGCGGTCGCCGCCGGGGCGGTCTTCCTGGCGTCGTTGTGGTCCCTGACCCCCGACCCGGGCCGGCTGTCCGGCGCGTGGCCGAACCTGCGCGGCATGCTCACCGGCATGTGGCCGCCCGCGTTCTCCGGCGAACTGCTCATGGCGGTGCTGGAGAGCCTGCTCATGGCGTTGGGCGCAGCCGCGGCGGGCGCCGCCTGCGGGCTGCCGCTCGCCCTGCTCGCCGCCGTCGTCACCACCCCCTGGCGGCCGCTGTCCGCGGTGGTCCGGGTGCTGCTGGCGGTGGCGCGGGGCATCCCCGACCTGGTGTACGCGCTGCTGTTCGTGGCCGCGCTGGGGCTCGGCCCGTTCGCCGGCTTTCTGGCGCTGTGGATCTCCTCCACCGCGCTGGCGGCCAAGTTCTTCGCCGATTCCCTTGAGCATCTCGACCCGCTGCCGCACGAGGCGCTGACCTCGGTCGGCGCCCGGCGGTGGCAGGCCTTCGCCGCCGCGATCTGGCCGCAGTTCGTGCCGTCGTTCACCGGCAACGGCCTGTTCGTGGCCGACCTGGCGCTGCGCGAGTCGGTCGTGCTCGGCTTCGTCGGCGCGGGCGGCGTCGGCTACCTGATGCAGGAGTCGATCGCCACTTTGCGTTACGACACCACCGCCGCGATCGTCATCGCGATCGCCGTCGTCGTGTACGCCATAGAGACGCTCGCCCGGGTCGCACGCAGGCACCTGCTGTGAGCGGGCGGGCTCATGACGGGAAGGGACTTCGCCATGACCACCACCCCCGACGGCCTCGGGCGCGCCTCCGACTGGGACCCCGCCGCGCCGGAGACCTTCGACAGCTCGCACGAGACCTACGCCGATCTGCGGCGACGCTGCCCGGTGCCGTGGAGCGACGCCTTCGGCGGCTTCTGGGCCGCCACCCGCTACGCGGACGTGGTGCGAGTGGCCCGGGACAGCGAGACCTTCAGCACCGCGGTGCAGAACGTCGTCCCGCACGTGCCCCGCGCCCAGCGCCGGCCGCCGCTGCACTTCGACCCGCCCGAGCATGAGATCTATCGCGCTCCGATGGACCGGGTGCTGCGCCGCAGCGCGGTACGGCGTCTCGAACCGGCCTTCGCGGAGGCGGCGCGCGAGCTGCTGGGCCCGCTGCTGGCCCGCGGAGGCGGCGACTACTCGAAGGAGTTCGCGCTGCCGTACGCGGCGCAGTGCTTCGCGCTCTTCCTCGGCCTGCCGGTCGAGCAGGTGCTGGAGATCCGCCGGATCGGCGTCGAGTACAGCTTCGCCATCCAGGAGATGGACCGGGCCCGTGTCATGGCGGCCAGCGACGAGCTGTACGCGATCGCCCGGGCCATCGTCGAGGACCGCCGGGCCGACGCCCGCGACCCGGACGAGGACCTGGTGACCAGTCTGCTGCGGGCGTCCGGCGACCCGGAGCGGCCGATCCCGTACGACCTGGTCGTGGCCACCGTCCGGCAGACCATCGTGGCCGGCATCGGGGCGCCGCACGCCGTGCTGGGCAGCGCCGCCGTCCACCTGTCCCGCGACCCTGACCTGCAGGACCGGCTGCGCGCCGACCCCGGGCTGCTGCCGGCGGCGATCGAAGAGCTGTTGCGGCTGTACGCCCCGTACCGGGTGTTCGCCCGCACCGCGACCCGGGACGTCGAGCTCGGCGGCCGCGCGGTGCGCGCCGGTGAGGCGATCACCATGATCTTTCCCTCGGCGAACCGGGACGAGGCGGTGTTCGACGACGCCGACCGGCTCGACCTGGGGCGGCGGCCCAACCGGCACCTCGCGTTCGGCCGGGGCGCGCATCGATGCCCCGGCGCGGCGATGGCCCGGCTGGAGATGACGGCCGCGCTCGGCGGGCTGCTCGACGGCACCAGCCGCGTCGAACCGGACGGCGAGGTGGAGATGTTCAACTGGCTGGAGTTCGGGCCCAGGTCGGCGCCGCTGCGCCTCGTCCCCCGCCACTGAGCCCGGCTCGGGGACCGCCGGACGCGGGCGCCGGCGGGCGCGTCCACCCGGCACGACCGCCGCCTCCGGCCGGGCGCACGTCCCGGCCGCTCTCCGCGTGGTCGCACCGGGGATTGACATCGATGACAGAAACCTGAACGATCGTCTCAATTATAGGTGGCAATATGCCGCGCGACAGCCGCCGGGCGCGCCGCCTGCGCACTGCGCGCACCGATGACGACCGGAAGACCGAATCGAAGGGACCGTCGTTGTGACCCGTCGTGGAGCGGCCGTGTGCCTGGCCATCGCGTTGGCGACCGTCGTGGGGAGCGGAACCGCCGCCTCCGCCTCCGCCTCCGCCGGGCCTCCCGGCGGCACGCCGTGCCTGGCCGAGTCCCCGGCCCACCCCACCTGCGTCAGCGGCACCCTCGATGACGGCACGCCCTACGAGTTCGTCGTCCCGGCCCGCTGGAACGGCACCGTGGTGGTCGCCCTCGACTTCGCCGGCCTGGGCCGCGACGAGCCCCTGACCGCGCGATTGCTGGCCCGCGGCGTGGCCCGCGGCGGGACGAGCCGGGCGATAACCGGCTGGGACCTCCGGTCCGCCATCGACAACCAGGCCGAAGCGCTGACCCGCTTCGAGCAGGCCTACGGCCGGGCACGCGAGGCGATCGCCTCAGGGACATCGATGGGCGGTTTCGTCGCTGCCGGCGCCGCCCAGCACCACCCCGGCGCCTTCGACGGCGCCGTCCCGATGTGCGGCGGCCTCGGCGGGTCCGTCGGCCAGTGGAACCAGAAGCTCGACACGATCTTCGTGCTCGAGCGCCTGGTCGCCCCCGGGCTGCCGGTCATCGACATCCCGCAGGACGTCGAGTCGGCCAGGAAGGCATGGATCGACGCCCTGGCCGCGGCGCAGCGGACCCCCGAGGGGCGAGCCCGCATCGCGCTGGCCGCCGCGATCGGTCAGCTGCCGGCCTGGGGCCGCAACCCCGACGGGTCGGCGCCGCCGCCTCCGGACAGCGGGGACGCCGGCGCGCTGGAGCAGGGCGCCTACCTCGCGCTCGCCGGTGGGCCCCTGCCCTACGTCGGGCAGGCCATGGGCAGCCGGCGGCAGCTCATGGTGGTGGCCGGCGGAAACCCGTCCTGGAACACCGGCGTCGACTACGCGAAGCAACTGCGCCTGGCCGATCCCGCGCTCGGGCGCGCGGTCCGGGCACTGTACAAGGCGGCAGGCCTGGAACTCGCGGCCGACTTGCGGAACCTCGCGGCCGCGCCTCGCGTCGCCGCGGACCCGGCCGCCGTCGAGCGGTTCGCCCGTGGCCTCGTCCTGGACGGTGACCTGCGGATCCCCGTGCTGACCTTGTCCGGCACCGGCGACCAGATCTCCACCGTCGCCCAGCAGCAGTCCTACGAGGAGAAGGCGCGCCGGGCGGGAGCGGGCTCCCTGCTGCGCCAGACGTACACCGGCACCGTCGGCCACTGCGACTTCTCACCGGCGGAGCAGGAAGCGGCACTGGTGACGATGTTCGGCCGGCTGCGGAGCGGTCACTGGCCGGCGACGTCCGCCCCGGCGATGAACGCCCGTGCGGCGGCGCTGGCGGCCGACCCCGCGCCTCGGTACGTCTCGTTCACCCCGCCCCGGTTCAACCGCCCTTATCCTGGCTGACCCACAGGGGCCGCTGCCCGGGCCGAGCGGCCCGGGCAGCGGGGTCGGTTCAGCACCTGGAGCCCGTCCAGGTTCCGCCGGGCGTGTTCGGTCATGGAGGGCTAGGAGAAGCGTTCGACCATGACGGGGATCAGTCCCTGGTAGCGCAGGGTCGTGGTGAGCCGCCGGAGCAGGGGACCGATGGTCGCGTCGCGGGGGGTCGACAGGTAAGCGGTCAGGTCGAGGGCGCAGGCGCCGCCGGCGCCGACGCGGCGCAGTTCCCAGGTGAAGACGTCGCCGGCCACGCGTACGCCGGCCGTGCCGAGGACCCGGGCGCCGGGGTCGTCGGCGGGGGTCATCCCCCAGGCGGCCTGGAGGGCGGGAAGACGGCCGGGGGTGAGGTCGCCGGCGAACAGCACACGATGGAGGCGCTTGTCGTGGAAGCCCTCGGGAACCTGCGCGTCCTCGAACCGCAGAGGAGCCGAGCCGGGCACGGGCAGGCGGTCGGTGAACAGCGTGCGCAGAGCCGTCTCGCCGGGCAGTTCGCCGCCGCGGAACAGCCGGTAGGCGTCCTCGGCGTCGCGCCGGGGGACCGGTACGACGCGGAGACGCAGGGACGGGTTCGCCCGTAGGTCGCGGCTGAGGGCCGCCGAACTCCGCCAGACGCCGTCGGAGGGGGTCCAGCAGGCGGTGTCCAGGCCGATCGAGGTGTGGTCGCCGTCGAAGACGAACTCCTCGACGACGATGCCGTCCACCGGCGCCGGGCCCGTCACCTGGTCGCGGCGGCCCGGGACGAGCAGGTAGTAGTCCAGCGGCGGCCGGGCGCCGGAGGCATCGACGGCCGCCTCCCGGCCGGGGCCCGTCATGTCAGGCGCCACGCCGGTCCGGTTCGCGGCGGCCGGGACCTCGGCAGGGTGGGTGCCGGGCGCGCCGTCCGGCCGGTCGGTGTCGGTGGGCATGGCTCATTGTCGCCGGACGACGGTGCCGGCGCGCCGCCGGGCCGGGCGTTTCGCGATCGGAGAGGACGGCTGCGCGCCGGCCGGGCCGGGGTGATGCCTTTCGGGGGAGGGCGCCGAGGAATGCGGGATGCCGGACTTCATGGGTTTGGAGGTGAGAAATCCGGCTGTTCTTGCGGGCCGCTTCGATGGCGGGCCGGCGAGGTCGTGGGCGGGCTGAGAAGGACCGGTGCGGGGCCGGTTCAACAATGTGCGCCGATGGCGTTGCAGTGCCGGTGTCTTCTTCTCGGGGCGGCTTGCGCCTCGGGACGGGCCGGTGGGAGCACAGGTGGGTCGGAGGTCCTCGTGTCACGACGTTTCCGGCATTCCACCTGGTCGACGGCGAGGCCGGCCAGGGATCATCGTCACCGAAAACGGGAAAGCCGACGAAGTCCTTGATAGCGAACAGAATCCCGTCTAATAGGTATTCGAGAATGGCGAGACCCTGGACGTCGGGTTTCTTTTCTTTATTGTGTTCGTCTGTTTTTCCTATCAGTGCGCCGCTGCGGCGTCGATGGTCCGGTGAACGGGTATTCCCTGGTCGCAGTGCTGCCATGGTGGCACGAAAAGTGCGATTCATCGGAATTCAAGCGATATGGGGGAACCGAGTGATTCCTCGGGAAACAAATCCTTTCATAGGTAAGTGTGCGTTCACTCTGGCGTTCGCGACGGCGATCGCCGGAGGAGTCGTCGCACTGTCGCTCCCGGCCGCGGCCCAGGCCGGTACGGAAGTGCGGAGCGTCCCGGGGCACCGGGAGCACCACGTCGCTCATGCTCCCGCCGCCGGGCCCGCCGCCGTCGCCAAGAAGATCCGCGCCCGCGACGGCGGCGAGGACGGCAAGAAGAAGTGCTGCAAGCACTGTCCCCCCGGTCCTCCCGGACGTCCGGGACGGTCGGAGGGCATCAGCACGGCCCTGGCCTCGCCGACCGGCGTCGTCGGCATCCCGGCGCCTCTGGAGTACATCGGGCTGGCCCAGGGCAACGGCGTCGCACTCGTGCGCGATCCCACGTCCATCGGCCCGGCGAACGCACGCTGGCACGATCTCTCCACGATCGCGAACTACCCCAGTCACGTGACGGACATCAGTCTGGCCGCGGTGCCGACGACGAACGTGCTGCACGTGACCGTGCGCAGTGCGACGGGGTTCGTCCGCCGGACGACGTGCACGCTCTCCGTGAACGTCGCCTGGCCGGGCAACTGCACGGCCTTCACCGACGTCACGCCGCCGCTGTAGGCCTGTCAGGTTCGTCGGAAGACGGGTGCCGCGCCCGGGACCTCCCGGGTGCGGCACCGCCATGACGGCTGGACATGGAGCGTCGTGGGCGCCGGCGAGGGACGGTCACCCGCCGGCGGTCCGCGAGATGTCAGGCGTTGATCACCATGCCCGGGGGCACCAGCAGGAAGACCTTGTGCGCGATGCGGTCCATGTCGCCGCGCCGCCCGAAGACCAGCCCGGCCGCGAAGTCGACCAGCGGCTTGGCGTCGGCGTCCGACATGCCGGTGAGGTCCATGACCACCGGCATGCCCTTCCGGAAGAAGTGCCCCACGTACAGGACCTCGTTGTAGTCCTGTGGACGCAACGTCCTCACGTACGACATGTCCGGTCGAGGGGCCGCGAAGGCCCTCGATCTCTCGTGCTGGTCGGGACCGCCGGTCCCCGCGTCTGCCACGTCGCCGACGCTAACACCCGAAGACCGCCCTTAGCGATCACATGGGTCAAAACCCCTCCACAGGGGGCGGGTGACTATGAACGGCGTCACTCCTCCGCACTAGCCCACGCCTGGAGGATGCGCGCCTCCTTGTCCGGCGCGATGCCATGCCGCCGCCAGGACGCGAAGCGGGCCTCCAGCGCGGCGTGGTCGCGGTCCTTGAGCCAGTCCCAGGTGTCGCGGACGGTCTCGGTCACCGGACGGCACCGCAACCCCGCGGCCTCGGCCTTGCCGCTCGACACGCTCCACACCGCCCGGTCGTCGGACTCCGCGGGCATCCACAGCGGCAGCTCGCTCCACGGCTGCACGTCCTGGTCGATGAGGAAGCGGTCGGCCACCCACACCAGCTCGGCCTGCGATCCGGTCACCTCGGCGCAGTCGGCCAGCCACCGGCCGAACGTGGTGTTCCCGGCGGGGCCCGTGACGAGGAACCGGTCGCCCACCCCCTTGGCCACCTGGTCGAGTGTGAACGTCGCGACGTCACGGGCGTCGATGAGCTGCATGGGCACCTCAGGGTCGCCCGGCGCGAGCACCCGGCCGCCGCGGGCGATGCGGCGCAGCCACGACGGCAGCCGGCCGACGTTCTCCCACGGGCCGAGGATCACCCCCGGCTGCAGGATCAGCGCGCCGCCGGTGAAGTAGCGTTCGACCGCCCGCTCGCACCCGGCTTTCAGCAGCCCGTAGTGGCCGTCGTCCGGACCGGCGTCCGGCGAGCATTCCCACAGAGGCGCCGACTCGTCGATCAGCTCCCCCTGCCAGTCGGAGATCGCCGAGACGCTGGAGATGAAAGCGTAGGCGCCCGCGTGGCCGGACAGGGCCTTGGCCGACTCGGCGACCACTTTGGGCGTGTACCCGCACACGTCCACGACCGCGTCCCACTCACGGCCCGCCGCGAGCGCCTCCAGATCATCGCGGGACTCCCTGTCGCCCCGGACGGCCGTCACGCCGGGCAGGTCCTCGCCCGAGCGACCCCTGTTGAACGTCGTGACGTCGTGACCCTGGCGCAGCGCCTCTTCCACGATGGCACGGCCGAGGAACGCCGAGCCACCGATCACAAGAATCCTCATGACGACCACTCTGACCCCGGACGGCCGCCGCACCGCCCGTTTTCACGATCAGCGGATCTTCCCCCTGGCCCCGGAGGGCGCCGTTCACCGAGAGCGCACCACCGTCGGCATCCACCGTCGGCGTGCCGTCGTCGCCGGGGGGATCCGCCTGACGACGCGCGGGCGCCGTCCGCCGTCGCAGGGTCCTTCCCGCGCCGCGGTGCCGGCGGCCTCAGCGCGAGCCGGCCGTCACCGGGGTGAAGCCCTGCCGGTCGAGGACGTGCACGCGGGCCGCGCCGATGTCGAAGTACAGGCCGACGAGCTGCAGCCGCCCGGAGTCCTCCAAGCGGGCGACCGACGGGTGGGTGCGCAGGTTGTCCAGCTGCTGGACGACGTTCACCCGGCACAGCCGGTCGAGCGGGTCGGCGTCTTCGGCGTCGGGGGCGGGGTCGGACAGGATGTGACGGGCGAGCGTGTGGTCGCCGTGCCGCAGCCAGTTCGTCAGGCCCGGCAGGCCCGCGATGTTCTCGCCCGCGCTGAGCAGCGCGGCCATCGCCCCGCACCCCGAGTGCCCGCACACCGTGATCGTCGAGACGTTCAGCGCCGCGGTCGCGTACTCGATGGCCGCCACCACCGAATCGTCGGGCGGGGCCGCGCCGTGCCTCGGCACCAGGTTGCCGATGTTGCGCACCGTGAACAGGTCGCCGGGCCCGCTCGCGGTGATCAGGTTGGGCACCACGCGGGAGTCGGCGCAGGTGATGAACAGGTGGGAGGGCTCCTGCGCGCGGGCCATGCGGTTCAGGAAGGGGCGCACCAGGGGAGCCGTCCGCCGCTGGAAGTCGGCGGTGCCGGCCAGCAGGTCGGGTACGGCGCCCTCCGAGTCCGTCTCGCCGTGGCCCGAGCGGGAGGGCGCCCACATCTTGCCGTGCAGCACCGGTATCCGCGACAGCGGACCGCCCCTCCGGTACGCCCGGGGCAGCCACCAGCGGTCCGGCGCGCGCGGCGGCGTCTTGGACGCCGACACGCGCGTCCCGCTCGCCGCCGTCGTGTACCACTGGTCGTGGATCTCGTCGATGGCGATGGTGCCGCCGGCGCGCTCGTACTCCAGGCGCCAGCCGTGCAGGGCCTCGAAGGCGGCGTTGTCCATGAAGTCGACGTTCAGGTCGAGGTCGACCGCCGCGCCCGCCGGGATGGCCCGCAGGCAGGACGTCAGGGACGGGACGCTCACGAACGTCAGCGACCCGGTCACCACCACGTGCCAGCGGTCGTCCGGCTCCAGCCGCACCTGGATCGACACCCGGGTCAGGCGCCGCAGGGCGAACAGCGCGGCCAGGCCGAGACCGATCAGCACCCCCTCGGCCAGGCCGATCACCACGACGGCGCCCATGGTGAGCACGTAGATCGGCAGCTCGCCGTGCCCGTGCAGGCCGCGCACGGTGCCCAGGTTGACCATGCGGACGCCGATGAAGACCAGCAGGGCCGCCAGCGCCTCGAGCGGGATGAGGGTGACGCTCCAGCCGAAGCACACCGCGAACAGCAGCACCCACCCGCCGTGCAGGGTCGCCGACCACCGGCTGCGCGCTCCGGCGCGCACGTTCGTGGTGGTGCGGACGATCACTCCGGCGACCGGCAGGCCGCCGAGCGCGCCCGACACCAGGTTCGCCAGGCCCTGCCCGGTCAGCTCGCGGTCGAGGTCGGCGCGCGGGCCGTCGTGCATGCGGTCGGCCGCCACCGAGCACAGGAGCGACTCGACCCCGGCGAGCAGGGCGACCAGCAGCACGGCGCCGGCGATGCCGTGCCAGTCGCCCGCCGGCAGCACCGGCGTCGCCCAGTCGGCGAAGCCCCGGGAAAGGTCGGCGCGCGCGACGTCCCAGCCCAGCACGCCGGCCGTCAGGGCGGCGATGGACAGCGCCGCCAGCGGGGCCGGGACCACGTTCGCGCGCGGCAGGCGCGGCCACAGCATGAGGATCGCGATGGTGAGCACGCCGACCGCCACCGCGTGGCTGTGGTTGTCGGCGATCTGCTTGGGCAACTCGAGCAGGTTCTCCACGGCCGACCTCTGCGGCTGCCCGCCGAGCACCACGTGGAGCTGCGAGAGGGCGATCACCACGCCCACCCCGGCCAGCATGCCGTGGACCACCGCGGGGGAGACCGCGAGCGCCGTGCGCGCCACCTTGAACGCGCCCAGCACGATCTGCAGCGCGCCCGCCATCAGGGTGATCATGCAGGTGGCGCGCCAGCCGTACCGGTGCACCAGCTCGGTCACCACCAGGGCGAGACCGGCCGCCGGCCCGCTGACCTGGACGACCGACCCGCCGAGCGGCCCGGCCACCAGGCCGCCGACGACGGCCGCGACCAGGCCCGCGACGAGCGGCGCACCGCTGGTGACGGCGATGCCGAGCGAGAGCGGCACGGCGACCAGGAAGACCACCAGCGAGGCCGGGAGGTCATGCCGGAGCACTGATCGAATACGCTGAGTCTTACCGCCGCCACGTTCCGTATCCCCGGTCATGATGTGACCCTACGACGCGGCGGCCCTGCGCCTGAGGCTTTGGCCGCCGCGTGTCACATCTTCCGGGGGAACTCTGGGTGATCAGCGGTAATAGTCGGGATAGTCGGTGTCGGCGGGGCGGCGGTGACCGCCGCGGGACGGCGTCGCGTTCGACGACTGGACGGTCGGATCGTCGGGGTTGTTCACCCCGTTGCCGTACAGCTCGCCGTACGACGGCCAGCTGCCACCGGTGTTCTGCCGGGGCGGCGCCCACGACGAGGAGGTGGCGCCGGAGGCGCGGTCGGGTTCGTGACCGCCTCCGCCGTAGCCCTGCCCCTGGCCGCCGGCCCCCGGGAGCGTGTCCTCGCTCCTGGACGGGCGCGCGGCCTGGGCGTCGTAGCCCTGCGGGCCGCGGGCGGAGCCGGCGGGCATGCCCGCCGGGGGAGTCGGCCCGTTGACGGTGTCGGAGTCGTCGATCACCGCCCAGCCCGGCCGCACCTCGTAGGAGGAGGTGCCGGGCGCCGACGGCGCCGGCGCGTACCCGTCGTAGGCGGGCAGCTGGTAGTCGGACGCCTTCCACGTCTCGTTGGACGACCCCGACGGCGGAGTGGGCTCGTCCAGGATGTCGTAGGAGCCGGTGGCGGGGTAGGCGGGGCGGGCCGGCCACGACTGCGCGGCGGGCGACTGCGCCGCCGCGGGCGGGGAAGCGGGGAACTCGCCGGTCGGGGAGTTCGCCGAGCCGGAGCCCGCCGAGCCCGCCGCCCCGAAGGAGCCGCCCGGGAACGAGCCCGTGCCCCGCGGGCCGCCCGCGGCGGGCGGCGTCTCATGCGAGCCGGTCGAGGAGCGGCCCGCGTCGAACGCGCCGCGAGGCGCGCGGGAGCCCTCCAGCGGGCCGGCAGGACGCGGACCGGACGAGGCCGGCCCTGCCTGGCGGGAGCCCGAGGAGGCGGGGCCGCCGGGCAGCGGGCCGCGAGAGGTGGCCGCGCCGGACACCGCGCCACCGGACGGCGCCCTGCCGGCGAGCGGGCTGCCCGAGGTCAGGGGATCACGGGACGAGAGCGGGTCGCGGGACGTCAGCGGGTCGCGGGAGGCGGCGCCGCCGGAGAGCGGACCGCTGGACAGCGGATCGTTCGCGAGCGCCCCGGTGGGGTGCGCGCCGGCGAGCGGGCCGGTGGCCAGCGGGTCGACGCGCGCCGGCTCAGGACGGCCGGAGGCGGCGCGCCCCGTGTCGGCGGGCCTGCCCGCACTTGTGCGCCTGCGCGGGTCGGCCGGCCGCCCGGGAGCGGCGGACCGGCCCGGATCGCCCGCGCCGGGCTCGGGACGCCGGCGGGGCTTCGCCCGGCCGGCGTCGGTGATGCCCAGCGGGTCCGCCGGGTCGGGGCGGGAACCGCGGCGGTTGCGCGAGGGCGCCTGCGAGGCGCCGATCGCCCCGAGCACGTCCGCGGCGGACGCGGCGGCGGGCGGCGGGGACGCCGGGGAGGACTGTCCGGGGACCGGAGCCGAGAAGGTGACCGTGCGGTCGGTGCTCCCCGCGGCCGCGGGGGAGGACGGCGCGCCGTTGCGGGCGGGCTCCACAAGCCCCGACAAGCCGGGCGACCTGGTGGGAAGGGGCGCCTGGACGGTGGCGGCGTTCGGGTCGGCCTCGTCCTTCTCCTTAGGCGCGGGAGGCTTGACGGCGGAGGAGCCCGGCGAGGCCAGGTCGGGGCGGCTCGCCCCGACACGGGCGGCGATCGTGCCGCCGAAGGCGCCGTCGTCCGCGCGGACGCGGGTCCAGTAGTCGTCGTCGTAGTCGTCGGCGTCGCCCCACTCGTCGACACCGCGCCGGCCGCGGGCGGCATGCTGCTTGCCACGCGGAGCCGGGCGCCCGCCGGGCCGTCCGGCCGGCCGGGCACCGGGCTTGCCGCCCCCGGGCCGCAGGCGCGCGGTGGCGCGCTCGGGCTCCTGGAAGGCGTCGAAGCCCTCAGGGAAGCTTTCGAAGAACGTTTCCTCGGCGGGGCGGCCGGGACGCTTGGCGGATGGGTCCTCCGCCTGCTTGGCCAGCTTCTCCAGGCGCTCGGGAGGGAGGTTGCTCTCGCGGCGGTTCATGGACCGCATGCCAAGTGCAACGACCACCAGCACGAGCAGCACGACGGCGACCAGGCCGAAAATGACCGCGATCATTGCACCACCTTCATGGCCATCGCCTTCCAGTGGCGCTGAGGAGACCGCGCGGCCATCGACGCGATCTGCCCTCGTTGACCACCTGCGCTCGAGGATTGCATCTGATTCTGTCCGACCACTATGAGCGTTGTCACACCCTACGAGAAGATCCGGTATCCATTACTACCTGCGGTGCTCAGCATGTCACTCGATGTGGGCCGCCGAGAGCCGTCCCCGCGCGATGGTGTGCTGGGCGATCTCTTCCAGCGTCGTGTGCAGCTCGGCGCCGTTCTTGAGTACGAGCTCGGCGTCCAGTGCGTACACGCTGAAACGGTAGGTGTCGTCAGGACGGCACGGGGGAGCGTAACCCACCTTGCCGGCCGAGGTGACCCCTTGCAGAGCGCCCCTGGGCACACTGCTCTGCGCGAGCTCGGTGGTGAGCGGGTTGATGTTGAACAGCACCCAGTGCACCTCCGCCGCTCCTTGCGCGTTGTTGGCGTCGACCACCAGGGCGATCGACTTGGTCTGCTTCGACGGCACGCCCGACCAGCGCAGCGGCGGATTGCCCGACTGCCCGGTGCAGGAGTACTCGGAGGGAAGGGGAGCCTCGTCGCGGAACCGCGGGCTCGAGACGCTGAGCCCGTCCAGTGAGTTGTCGGTGGGCGAGCCGCCGCCCACGATGCCGCAGCCCGTCGATGCCGCGGTCACCACCATCGCCGCGGCGACGGCGATGCGTCGGCGTCCCATGCGCCCAACCCGCACGGTGTTCATCGGCAGCCCCATGGTCGCTGATGCTACGCGGGTTCTGAGAGTGGCCTGACCCCATCGCCGGAATGGGCAGCGCCGGGAGGCCGTGGGATCGGCCACAATCGAAGCATGGATGCGGCGGCGCCCGAGACGCGCTTGAGCTTCGCGCTGCTCGGCCCGCTGGAGGTCGTTCACGACGGCGCGCCGCTCGCGATCGGCGGCCGCAGGCTGCGCGCGCTTCTCGCGTCGTTGCTGCTCAGCCCCGGTCGCACCGTGCCTGTCGACATGCTCGTCTCCGCGGTGTGGGAAGCCGACCCGCCGAGCGGCGTCGGCAACGCTCTGCAGGCGCTCGTCTCGCGTCTGCGTGCCGTGTTGGGACGCGATCTGGTGGCCGCCGAGGCGTCAGGTTACCGGTTGGTTATATCTCCGGATCAGGTGGACGTCCACCGGTTCGCCCGCCTTGCCGCCGAAGGTCGCGCCGCCCTGACCCGCGGGGACGCCGCCGGGGCCGCGCGCACCCTGAGGGAGGCCCTGGCGCTGTGGCGCGGCCCCGCGGTCGCCGACCTGGCGGGCGCCCAGGCGGCCGAGTCCGAGATCGCCCGTCTTGAGGCGTTGCGCCTGGCCGCCGCCGAGGACCGCGTCGAAGCCGACCTGCTGCTCGGCCGGCACGCCGACGTCCTGGCCGAGCTTCCCGCGCTGATCGCGGCGCACCCGTTGCGAGAACGGCCGCGCAGCCTGCTGATGCGTTCCCTGTACGCGGCGGGGCGGCGGGTCGAGGCCCTCGCCGCCTACCAGTCGGCCCGCGAGACCTTCGCCGACCGGCTCGGCGCCGACCCCTCGCCGGCGCTCGCCGACCTGCACCTGTCCATGCTCCGCGGCGAGCGCTCGCCCGCCCAGATGGTCGAACCCGACGCCCCCGCCGGCACGGCGAAGCCCGTCGCGTCCGCCGAAGCCCGAACCCCGGCCGGGGCCGGGGCGAGGCGGGGCAACCTGCGGGCCCGGCTGACGAGTTTCGTCGGCCGCGGCAAAGAGCTGCGACGCGTCGCCGAGCTGCTGGCCGACCACCGGCTCGTCACCATGCTCGGCCCCGGCGGCGCGGGGAAGACCCGCCTCGCCGTCGAGGCGGGAGAGACGCTCGCCGGCCGGATGCCCGCCGGCGTGTGGCTGGCCGAGCTCGGCTCGGTGCGCGATCCGGACGACGTGCCCCGGACGGTGCTCGCAGCGCTCGGCCTGCGCGACACCGGCCGCACCTCCGTGCTGCCGCATGGCCCCGCGCCCCTCGAGGCGGCGGATCCGACCGCGACGCTGGTGGCCGGTCTCGGCCCGGGACACCGGCTGATCATCCTGGACAACTGCGAGCACCTGGTCGACGCCGCCGCACGGCTGGCCGACCGCGTCCTCGCCGAGTGCCCCCAGGTACGCATCCTCGCCACCAGCCGCGAGCCCCTCGGCATCACCGGCGAGCTGCACTGGCACGTCCAGCCGCTCGACGACGAGCACGCGCGCAGCCTGTTCGCCGACCGTGCCGCCACCGCCCGCCCCGGCTACGTGCCGGACGGCGACGAGCGGGCGGTCGCGCGCATCTGCCGCGAACTGGACGGCATGCCGCTGGCCATCGAGCTGGCCGCCGCCCGGCTGCGCACCCTGTCCGCCGGGCAGATCGCCGACCGCCTCGACGACAGGTTCCGCCTGCTCACCGGCGGCAGCCGCACGGCGCTGCCGCGTCACCAGACTCTGCGCGCGGTCGTCGAATGGAGCTGGGACCTGCTGGACGAACGCGAACGGGTGCTCGCCCGGCGCTTCGCCGCGTTCGCCGGCGGCGCCGCCCTCGAGGCGGTCGAGACGGCGTGCTCGGACAACCTGCTGCCTCGCACGGAGGTGCTCGAGACGCTGGGCAGGCTGGTCGACAAGTCGCTCGTCGTCTATGAGGACCAGCGCTACCGGATGCTCGAGACCATCCGGGTGTACGCCGGCGAGCGGCTGGCCGAGTGCGGGGAGGAGCACATCGTCCGGCTCGCGCACGCGCGGTTCTTCACCGGCCTGGCCGAGACCGCCGAGCCGCGGCTGCGCCGGGCCGAGCAGGTCGAGTGGCTGGCCGCCCTGTCCGCCGAGAACGACAACCTCACGGCCGCGCTGCGCTGGGCGATCGGCGCGGACGACCGTGACCTCGCGCTGAGGCTCGTCGGCGCGCTCGGCTGGTACTGGTTCCTCATGGGGCGCCGCAGCGAGGGGGCGCGGCGGGCCGCCGAGGTGATGGCCCTGGTGGAGGACGCCGGCGACGCCGGCCCGCGCGAGCGCGCGGTGGCGCTGGCGGTCCAGGGCATCCTCATGGCCGGCGGCACCACCCAGTTGCTCGAGTCGAAGGACGTGCTCGAAAGGGCCCTGCGCCTCGCCAGGTCATCGGTGGCGCGCCCCTGGCCGGCGATCGTCTCGCTCGCCGGGCCGGTGCTGGGGCTGTTCGTCGACGACGCGCCCTCCCCAGGGCGGTTCCTGGCCGACATGTTCGACGACCCCGACCCGTGGGTGGTCGCCTCCGCCCATCTGCTGCGTGCGCACCACGGCTACAAGACCGGGCAGATCGCCGAAGGCGAGGCGGACGTCCGGGCGGCGCTGGAGGGCTTCCGCCGCGTGGGCGACCGGTGGGGCGTCAGCACGGCCATGGCCTCCCTCGCCGAGGCCAGCGCGCTGCGCGGCGACGACGCCGCCACCATCGCCACGATCAGCGAGGCGCTCACGCTGGTGGACGAGATCGGCGCCGTGGAGGACACCCCGTACATGCGCACCCGTCTGGCGCTGGCCCTGCACGCCTCCGGTGACCGGGGCGGCGCCCAGATGGTGCTGAACCGGGCACTGGACACCTGCCGCATCTCGGGCGACCGCATGGGGGAGGCCGGCGTGCAGAGCGTGCGCGGCGACTTCGCCCGAGAAGAGGGAGACCTGCGGCTCGCCAGGGTCTACTACGAGCAGGCGCTCGCCCTCGCCTCCGAAGAGATCGTGCCCGCGTCGTTCCGCGCCCTGCTGTACTCGTCGCTCGGGCTGCTCGCCGAGCAGTGGGACGACCTTGCGGGCGCCCGCGAGGCGCTCGCCGAGGCGCTGAGGCTCGCCCGGCAGACCCGCGACGGCGGCACGCTCGGCCTGGTGCTCATCGCCGTCGCCGGCCTGGCCGTCCGCGACGGCGACGCCGCGAGCGCCGCGGTGCTGCTCGGGGCCGCGGCGGGTGTGCGGGGCGTCGGCGACGTGGTCGGCTACGACCACGTGCGCATCACCGACGCCGCCGTCGCCGCGCTCGGACCCGAGGAGTACCGGCGCCGCCACGAAGACGGCGGCGCCGTGCCCCTCGCCCATCTCTTCGGCATCGCCGGACGGCACACCAGCCTGCCCTCTCCGCGCCCTCCCGCCGCCCTCACCCGCCTCCCCACCGCCGACTGACCCACCCCCCGCCCCACCGCCCCCGCAGGCCCGGCGCCGGGGTGGCCCTTTGGGGGTTTCAGCCGCGGGCGCGGAAGGCGCGCAGGGACAGCGGCGCGAAGACCAGGGCGATGCCCAGCCCCCAGACCAGCGAGATCGTCGCGTGGCCGGCCACCGGACCCCCGCTGAGCAGGCCGCGGACCGCGTCGGCCAGATGCGTGACCGGGTTGACCTCGACCCACCGCTGCAGCCACTCGGGCAGCGTGTCGGTCGGAACGAACGCGTTGGAGGTGAAGGTCAGCGGCATCATCACCGAGAACGCGATGATCTGCACCTTCTCGGGGTCGGCGGCCTTCAGGCCGATGAGGACCGACAACCAGGACATCGCCAGGGCGAACGCGAGCAGCAGCGCCAGCGCGCTCACCACCCCCGCGGCCCCGGTGTGGACGCGGAACCCGAGCACGGTGCCGAGACCGAGGAACAGGGCGAAGGCCCAGACCTGCTTGAGCGTGTCGGCGACGATGCGACCGGCCAGCGGCGCGGTGCGGGCGATCGGCAGGCTGCGGAGCCGGTCGAACACGCCCTTGCTGATGTCGGTGCTCAGCCCGATGGCGGTGGTCAGCGTGGCGAACAGCATGTTCTGCACCACCAGCCCCGGGAGGGAGAACTGCAGGTACTCGCCGGTGGACCCGGAGATGGCCCCGCCGAAGACGTAGGTGAACAGCAGCAGGAACATGATGGGCTGGACCGAAAGGTCGAGCAGTTCCATCGGGTTGTGCTTGATCTGCACCAGGCTGCGCCAGGCGAGCGTCATGGTGTGCCGGAGCGCGGCGGCGGGGCCGACGCGGCCAGGGATGGCGGGCATGGGCACGGCCTCGGTCAGCGTGGTCACGCGGACACCCCTTCCTTCTCCTTGGTCTCCGCCGCGGAGGGCTCGTCCTCGACGGCGCGATGGCCGGTCAGGGCCAGGAACACCTCATCGAGGCTGGACTTGCGCAGGCTCAGCTCGGAGGCGACCACCCCCAGGTCGTCGAGGCGGCGGACGATCGCCGGAACCACCTTTGGATCTTTGACGTTCACGGTCGCCAGGCCGCCGGTCACCTCGGGACGGACGCCGATCACGTCGGTGATCACGTCGGCCACCAGGTGGAGGTGCTCGCCGAGCAGCGGGCGCACCTGGAGGACCTGGGCGCCGGTGGTGGCCTTGAGCTCGTCGGAGGTGCCCGCCGCGATGACGCGGCCGTGGTCGAACACCACGATGTCGTCGGCCAGTTCGTCGGCCTCCTGGAGGTACTGCGTGGTGAGCAGCACGGTGACGCCCTCGGCCATGAGGCCGCGCACGACATCCCACAGTTCGGTGCGGCTGCGCGGGTCGAGACCGGTGGTCGGCTCGTCCAGGAACAGCACCTGCGGCCGCCCCACGAGACTGGCCGCCAGGTCGAGCCGGCGCCGCATGCCCCCGGAGTAGGTCTTGGCGGCGCGGCCGCCGGCGTCGGTCAGGTCGAACCGCGAAAGCAGCTCGGCGGCCCGCTGACGTGCCCCCGCACGCGACATGCCGAGCAGGCGGCCGATCATCATCAGGTTCTCCACACCGGTCAGCGTCTCGTCGACGGCGGCGTACTGACCCGTGAGGCCGATCAGGGAACGGACCTTGTGCGCCTCGCGGACGACGTCGTGACCCCCGACCGTCGCCCGCCCCGCGTCGGCTCTGAGCAGGGTCGCGAGGATGCGCACGGCCGTCGTCTTGCCCGCGCCGTTGGGACCGAGGACCCCGAGCAGCCGCCCTTCGGGGACCACCAGATCGACCCCGTCCAGCGCTCGGGTCTTGCCGTAGTGCTTCACCAGGCCTTCCGCCTGGACCGCATATCGCATCGCTTCGCTCCTTGGAGAAGGGGGAAAGGCGGTCACTCTCGGCTCGCGGGTCCGGGTGACTGGCCACAAGTCTGCTGCACGGCGCTGACATTTCTCTGAGGCCCGGTCGCCGCCCGCCGTCAGCGGCTGACAGATCGCTGACATGGCGCCCGGATCAGGCGCTCACCCACGGTCGCGGGGAACCCGCGCGGGCGCCGCGCCCGCGGCCTCCACCGTGGGGGTGATCTCGTTAGGCTGGGGGCGTGACTGCTCCCCTGCGTGATCCCGCCCACCGCGTGTCGCGCCGCGCGATCACGCTGTGGCTGCTGGAAGCGATCGTCGGGTACGCCATCCTCGTCGGGGGCACCGCATTGGGGGCGTCCCTGATCTCCGGCTCCGACTGGTCGTGGGTGCCGATCTGGATCCGTGAGCACATCTGGTGGCTGCCCGTGGCGCTCGGCGTCGTAGAGCTTCCGTTCGTGGTGATCGAGCCGTTGTGGCGGTTCGCCGTGCACCGCTGGGAGTTCGCCGACGACGTCGTCTACGCCCGTTCCGGGTGGTTCAGCCGGCAGTGGGTGTTCGTGCCGGTGAGCCGCATCCAGACGGTGGACAAAGAGCAGGGCTGGTTCGAGCGCCTTCTCGGCCTGGCGACGGTGGAGATCCGCACGGCGTCCTACGCCGGGTCGTCGTCCATCAAGGGCCTCGACTTCGCCGTGGCCGCCCGGCTCGCCGAGGACCTCGCCCACCGCGCCCACCAGCTGAGGGACGACGCCACATGACCGAGGACAGCACTCCCGGCGACGACGCCCGAGACCGCCTCCCTCCTCAGGCCCCCACGAAGCGCGACCGCCCCCCGGAAGCCCCCCTCGCCCCGGCACCCCCCTCCACTCCGGGGCACCCCTCCGCTCCGGGACACCCTTCCGGTTCGGGACACCCTTCCGGTTCGGGGCAGCCGTCCGATCCGGAGCAGCCTTCCGGTCCGGGACACTCCTCCGCTCCGGAGCAGCCGTCCGAGGCGGGGGCAGTGTCTGCGCCGACTTCTGGGACGGAGGCGGTGCCCGCACCTTCTGAGGCGGGGCGTGGTCCTGGACCTGGGCCGGACGTGAGACCTGGGCCGGAGGAAGGGCCTGGACCTGGGCCTGGGCCTGGGCGTGGGATGGGCGGGGGCGCGGGGTGGGACGTGCCGTCGCGGCTGAGCCCGCTGATCCTGCTGATCGATCCGGTTCGCCTGCTCCCGTCGCTGTTCCTGCCCCTCGCCGGAGTGCTGTTCGTCGGAGGCTTCTCCTCGTCGTCGTTCATCTGGGCCGCACTCGGCATCGTCGGCTCCGTCGGATACGCCGCTGTGCGCTGGGCCACCTTCACCTTCCAGATCGCCGGCGACCGGTTGGAGCTCACCCGGTCACTGGTGAGCCGTTCGGTCAGGACGATCCCCCTCGACCGGGTCCGGGGCGTCGACGTCACCACGCCGCTCATGCACCGCCTGCTCGGGCTCGCGGTCGTCCGCATCGACACCGGCGCGGGCGGGAGCGACAAGCAGGAGGGCGAGCTGAACGGGCTCCCGCTCGCCGATGCCGTACGCCTGCGCGAGGTGCTCCTGCGGCGGAGCCGGGCCGTGAGGCGAGGCGGCGCCACGGCCGAGGCGTCCACGGGCATCGCCGGAACCGGGGGAACCTGGGGAGGGACGGCGCGGCCGGACGCCGATCCGGCTTCCGTGCGGGCGTACCGGTCCGGCGCGGAGGCCGAGCACGTCTACGCGCAGGTCCCCTGGCGCTGGCTGCTGTACGGCCCGTTGTCCGGAGCGTTCCTGTTCACTCCTTTCGTCCTTCTGGGCGGCGCGATCGGCCTGGTGTTCCAGTGGGGCGGTGAGTTCGGCCTGAGCGAGCGCTCCGCGATCAGTGTGGGGGAGTGGCTGTGGCACCACCCGATCCTGCTGGTCCTCGTCGCCGCCGCGCTGGTGCTCATGATGCCGGTGGCGGGCGCGGTCATGTACACCGTCCTCAACTGGCACTTCACGTTGCGCCGGCGCGGGTCCTCGCTGGTGGCCGAGCGCGGGCTGATCACGCGGCGCAGCGTGGCGCTCGAGCACGACAGGATCAGGGGCTACGAGATCGCCGACGGCGTCCTCGAGCGGCCGGCGAAGGTCGCGCGGCTCTGGGCGATCGTCACCGGCCTCGGCGACTCGCGGACACGAGGCCAGCTGCTGCCCGTCGCGCCGCGTGACTTCGCCGTGCGTACAGCGGCCGAGGCGATCGGCCCGTTCGAGGCCCCGCTGCGCCCGCATCCTCCGAAGGCGCTGCAAAGGCGGCACTTCCGCGCCGTGGCCCCCGGCGTCGCCGTCGCCGTAGCCGCCTTCCTGCTCGGCTGGTCCGTGGTCTGCGTCCTCGGGCTCATCGTCGCCGCGCTCGGCGTCCCGCTCGCGTTCGATCGATACCGCTCGCTCGGCCACGCGTACGACGGTGCCCGGCTCTCCATGCGGTCGGGGTCGCTACCCCGCTCGCAGGCGGTGGTGGAGCGCCGGGCCGTGGTCGGCTGGACCCTGCGGCAGACCTGGTTCCAACGGCGCGCCGGCGTCCTGACGGTCATCGCCGGTGTCGGAGCCGGCAGCGGCGGCTATTCCGCGATCGACACAGGTGAGGAGCAAGGCGTCCGGTTCGCCGCCGAGGTCACCCCCGACTGGATCGCGCGGTTCACCACCGAGACCTGATGCCGGGGCCGATCGTCGCCGCGAGACCTGCCTGCCGGGAACCGGCGGGCGTTGGGTGAGGTGCCTTGTGCGCCGGGTGGTGGCGGGTGGGCGATGAGTCGTCCGCGCTTCGGGTGCGGCGCCGGCCGTGACGTTGAAGCGGGGGTGTCGCGCATGCGAGGGCGGACTTCAGGGGGTGCGCCGGTCGTCCTGCGGCAGGCTCGCCGGCTGCCAGGCCGGTGAACGTGCCGCAGGACGGGTGTCGCCGCGCGGGGCTGATCAGTCTTGGCGCCGGGCGCCGAACATGATCTCGTCCCAGGTCGGCACGGAGGCCCGGCGTCCACGGGACCCCTTGCGCGCGGGCCGAGGCTTGGGCGCCTGCGGGGGAACGGCGGGCTCGGCGGCCTTCGGCTCCTTCTCAGGCTGCTCGGCCTTCTCGGGCTCGGCGGCCGCCGCGGGCCGGTCGGGCATGTCGCCGCTGGTGCGCGCGGCTGGGACGGCGACCGCGGCTTCCTCGGCCTCGGCCTTCCTGGCGGCCGCGGCCTTCTTCGGGGAAGGGGCGGGCCGCGCGACGGGAGCGGCCGAGGGCGCGGGCCGTGCCACAGGGGCCGCGGGCCGCGCGGCGGGGGCGGGCCGTGCCACCGGCGCCGCCGAGGGCGCAGGACGCGCCGCCGGGGCTGCCGAGGGCGCGGGACGCGCGACGGGAGCGGCCGAGGGCGCGGGCCGTGCCACCGGAGGCGCGGGCCGTGCCACCGGAGGCGCGGGCCGTGCCACTGGAGGCGCGGGCCGGGCGACAGGAGGTGCCGGGGTGTCGTGACGCGCGGCCTCGGGCTGAGGCGGCTCGTCGCCGGCGGGAGCCTGCCCGGTGGTGGAACCCTCCGAAGCCGTCGCCTCCGTGACCTCTGTCTCCTCCGGCGCGTTCGGCGTTGTCGCGGTGCCCTGGGCGGCAGGCGCGGCGGGTTCCGGGCTCGGTTCGTCGACCGGGGCGGCGGGTGAGGCCGCAGCGGGTTCCGCGATGGTCGCGGGCTCCGCGGTGGCCGTCGTGCCCGCGGCGGCCGGCTCACGGAGAGAGGGCTCGGCCGGCTCGGTGGCCGCCGGGGCATGGACGTCGCCCGATGCCGTCCGCTGGGGGCCGTCGGACGCGGCGAGCGGCGCGAGGTACGGCTCGACCGGTTCGTCCGCGCGCGGCCCGGAAGGCTGGGCGTGACGGGCGGCGGGTTCGGAGGCGCGCTCCGCCGAACCCTCGAACGTCTGCCGAGCGCCCGGCTCGGCGTCCTGCGGGTGTTGCTCGGACGGGGCCTGCGCATGCTCGGGCCGGTCCTGGAAGTGCTGCTCCTGGGCGGGACGCGCGTGCTGGTCCGACGCGGGCGCAGGGGCATTGTGGCCGGTCGCCGCGGCGGCGTACCGACCGCCCGCGGACGAGTCCTCGCCCCTCGCCGGGGCGGGGTCGCGGACGGCGGCCGGCTCGGCGGGGCGCGGCGGGGCGGGCTCATGGAGGTAGGCCGCGGGCTCGGCGGGACGTGGCACGTCATGCGAGCCCTGGCCACCGGTTTCCGCTCGCAGGCCGGAGTGGCCACGGTCGGCGACCTCTCGCGGGGCGGAATGGCCGTGGTCGGCGTTCTCACGCGAGGTGAGGTGGTCGTGGCCGGCGTTCTCACGCGGGGTGAAGTGACCGGGGCCGGTGGCTTCCTGAGGGCCGGGGTGAACCTCGGCGGCCTCGCGGAGGCCGGAGTGACCGGGGTCGGCGGGCTCGTGGTGGCCGGGCCGGGCCGCCTGCCGTGCGGCCTCGCGCTGGTCGGTGTGGACCGGCTGGTGAGCTTCGCGCGGCTGCGGGTGCGCCGGCCGCGAGAGGTCGCGCTGGTCGCCGTAGGAGGGCTGAGGAGCCTCGCGCTGGTCGGCGTGCGCGGACTGGGAAAGGTCGCGGAAGTCCCGGAGATCGGCGCGGGCAGGCTGGGCGGGCTCGGCGTGCGCGGGCAATTCCGCGTAGCCGTGGTCCGGGTGGCTCCGCGCGGACTCGGGGTGGCTCCTCGGGGGCTCGGCGTGGCCTCGCGCGGGCTCGGGGTGGTTCCGCGGGGGTTCGGCGTGGCCGCGCGAGTGGTCCGGGAGGCCGCGGGAGTCGTGGCGCGCGGTGCCGGGCAGGGGAGCGGAGGCCTCGACCGTAATGGCCGGGACCGGCGCGAGCTTGGCGGCGAGCCTCGGCACGAAAGGCGTCACCGTGGCTTCGTCGGACGGCTCGACGTATTCGGCGGCCGACAGCCGCAACGCCTCGTCGTCGTAGGGGGTGACATGGCGGCGCCGCAGGTCGAACAGCCATTCGGCGCTGCGGGTGTGACCGTTCCACACGAAGCCCAGCCTGATGCGCCACAGGCCGTCGTCGCGCTTGCAGGAGTCCCAGTCGATCTCGTCGGCGGGCACGCCGCGGCGGCTCAGCCGCTCGGTCACCAGCTCGCCGAGGGTCGGTCCAGGGGTGGACTCTCCGGGCAGCCGCACGGCGACACGCTGGGCCTGCTGCGCGGTGTACTCGCGTTCTTGTAGAACCGGTCCCTCGAACCAGCGGACACGCTCCACCGGAATACCCGCGGTGGCGGCGATTTCCTCCGCGGTCTCCCCCGCACGGATGCGGGCTTGGATCTCCTTGGGGCGCAACGGACTCTCCACTTCGATCTCGTACTGGCCGAGACGGGAGAAGTTGCCGCGGACCGCCGCCCGGAGCCGTTCGTCGACGGGAAGCGTGAACCGCGTACCCCTGCCGGCCGTAGCCAGCACGAGGTATGTTCCGTCCTCGCTCACCGCGACGAGTCGGAGCTCCTGCATGCGAGTCCCTTCGTCGTCGTGCTCAATCTTCCCCCGGACCCTTGAGTCTCTCGCGTGAGCCGGTTGCCTGCCAGCACCGTACCCGGCATGTCCGAACATCGCCTTCCTCAAAGACGGGGGAAGCGATGAGAGGCGGTTCAAATGTCGCATTCACCCTATCCACCGGCTGCTCGATATGCAGCAAACGGGGTTAGGCGTCCTCCCCAGATTCTGGCGAATCACGCGCCTCGATACCCGCCACTTCACGCAACGGACATCGGAACGGCCTCAAATCGGTTGTAGAGGCGCACGTCAAGGTCGTGTTCCGCCCCTGGAGGGCGGCCCTGGCGCCTGGGAGGCCGGACGAGGACGGCGGCCGGCTGACGGTCCGCGTCGAGGACGCTGGGCGCGGCCGATCGGCGGTTGACCGGCCAAAACCGGAGGGAATGGTTGTTTCTCCGCAGCGCGGATAGAAGCGATGCGGCGGTGTTCCGATCTCCCGGGCAGGCGCCGTGAGGCGTCCAGCGTGACGCGCGGTCTCGCGGCGCCGGTGCCGCGAGGCCGGGCGATGCACGACCGCCGATGGAGGTCCGGCGGTGACAAGGCCGCCGGTGGACGCGGGTCGACGGATGGGCGGGCGAGTAGACCGATGGGCGACAAGGAAACGCTGGACCTCAGCGCTCCGCAGATCGTGGGCGGCGCGCTGGCGGCGGCGACGGCGGCCGTGGGGGCGTCCTTCCTCGGGGTTCATGGGACGGTCATCGGGGCGGCGCTCGCGAGCGCCGGCACCACGGTCGGCAACGCCATCTACACCCACTACATCCACCGCACCAAGGACCGGCTCAAGGAGGCGCACGAGCTGATCGTCGGACAGCGGGAACGCGACGAGATCGCCGAGCAGACCCAGGAGACGGTGATCGCGCGGGCCGGAGAGGAAGGGCTGGCCACGGCGGTGCACGCCACCGTCCGCGAGCACGGCCCCGCCGACCTGCCCACCGGCGCCGGCGACCCGGTGCCGCTGACCGGGCGGGCCGAGGACCTGCCGCCGTTGCGCAGGGAGGCCGGGCGCAGGCCGCTCTGGGTCACCATGATCGTCGCGGCGGTGGCCACCTTCGCGTTGAGCATGGGCGGGATCCTGGCCTTCGAGCTGGTCAGCGGCAGGCCGCTGAGCGCCACCGTGCACGGCACGCAAGGGTCGGGCACGAGCTTCGGCGGAACGGTGTCGGACCAGAGGGAGCCCTCCCCGGCGCCGTCCGCCACCGGCGGGTCCGGGACCGGTCCGGCGAACGGGCCCTCGGCGAAGCCCACCACGGACGAGTCCGGTCAGACCGGACAGCGCTCCGAGGAGCCGTCGATCGAGCCGTCGGCCGCCGCGTCGCCGGAGAGCACGGGCGGCACCGGCGAGGCGCCGACCGCCGACCCGGACACCGCCGACCCGGACACCGGCGGCCAGGGCCGCCAGGGCGGTTCGGACGGCGGGGCCGGCAGCGGGTCGGGAAACGGGGCGGGCGGCGGAACGGGCGGTCCGGTGTCACGGACGGCACGGGGCTGATGTCCCGGGGACGGGATGCTCGGTGGGCCGGACGCCTCCGGGCGGAGGGGGGCGGCGGTCAGCCCAGGACGGTGGTCAGGTAGTCGTTGGCGAACAGGCGGCCGGGGTCCAGTTCGTCGCGGAGGGCGGCGAAGTCGGCGAAGCGCGGGTAGACCGTCGCGAGATAGGCCGCGTCCTGGGTGTGCAGCTTCCCCCAGTGCGGGCGCCCGCCCAGCCGGGTCATGATCGATTCGACGCCCTCGAAGTACGCGGGGTTGGGCGTCGGCCGGTAGACATGGCAGGCGACGTAGGCGGACTCCCTGCCGTACGCCGTGGACAGCCAGGCGTCGCTGGCCGGGGTGACCCGCACCTCGATGGGGAAGGTGATCAGCCAGCCGCTGAGCTCGACGAGGTCGCGGGTCTCACGCAGGGCCTGGCCGAGGCGCTCGCGCGGGATGGCGTACTCCATCTCCAGGAACCGCACGTTCCGCACGCTGGTGAAGACCTTGTAGGCCTTGTCGGTGTGGCAGGAAGGGGAGAGCGCGCCGGCGGAGATGCCGTTCAGCGCCGGTATGGCGCCCGGGAAGCGTCCGCCGACCGCGCACAGGGCATGGAACAGCGTGTTCTCCAGGAAGACGCTGTCGAGCCAGTGACGGAAGGCGCCGGGCGGCGCGGCGGGGCCGGGCGATCGGTTGTTGCGCTTGGTCAGGCAGGTGTCGGTGTGCGGGAGCCAGAAGAAGTCCAGATGCTCGTTCTCGCGGGTGACCTGGTCCAGGGAGTCGAGCATCTCGCTGAGGCGCATCGGCCGCCGGTCGCTGCGCAGCAGGAACGACGGCTCGACCCGGAAGGTCACGGCGGTGAGGATGCCGAGCGCGCCGAGGCCGACGCGGGCCGCGTCGAACAGGTCGCCGCCGGAGACCGTGGTGATCGATCCGTCGGCGAGCACCATCTCCAGCTCGACGACCTGGTCGGCGAGGCCGCCGACGTCGCGGCCGGTGCCGTGGGTGCCGGTCTGGATGGCGCCCGCCACCGTCTGCTCGGTGATGTCCCCCATGTTGGCGAGCGCGAGCCCGCGGCGGTCGAGCTCCTCGTTCAGCACCCGCAGGGGTGTGCCGGCCGCGACCCGCACCCGGCCGTCTCCGGCCTCCTGGACGCCGGTCAGCGCGTCCGGCCGCAGCAGGATGCCGTCGGTGAGCGCCACCCCGGTGAAGGAGTGCCCGGTGCCGGTCATGCGGATCCGCAGGCCGCGCGCGGAGGCGTCTCGCACGGCTCGGGCCACCTCGGCGGCGGAGGCGGGGGTGCGGATCTCGGCGGGGGTGGCGGACTGGTTACCGGCCCAGTTGCGGAAGACGGCCTTCATGCACGAGCACGATAATCATGGGGCAGGCCGAAGACCAGATATGCGAGCACCTCTCATGTGCGGCCGTCAGGCGGCGGGGGAGGGGGCCTCGGAGTGGCCGGTCTCGGGCGTGCGCAGCCAGGTGTTCCCGCCGATGCCGATCACCACGGCCAGCAGGGCGCTCGCGATCGAGAACGCGTAGGCGTTGGACGCTCCGAAGGAGTCGGTCAGCCGTCCCCCCGCCCACGCGCCGATCGCCACGCCGAAGCCCACCGCCGTGGAGATCCACGACATGCCCTCCGTGAGCAGGTGCCCCGGCACCAGCCGCTCGATCAGCGCGTACCCGGTGATGATCGTCGGCGAGATGGCCAGGCCCGCGAAGAACAGGCCGATGGCCATGACCTTGACGTCCCCGATGAGCAGGATCGGCGTCAGGCCGGCGGCGAACACCGCGAGGCCGCGCATGAACCGCTGACGCAGCGAGATGCGCCAGTGCCGGAACCCGTACCAGAGGCCGGAGACCATGCTCCCGCCCGCGAACGCTCCGAGCAGCAGGCCCGAGGCCGCCTTCACGCCGCGGTCCTCGGCGAACGCGACGGTGATCAGGTCGACCGAGCCGAACACCGCGCCCATCGCGAGGAACACGCACGACAGCAGCGCGACCCCCGGGATCATGATGGGGGTGCCGGACTGCGCGATGTCCGGTCGCACGGGCGGCTCGGTGGCGCGCTGCAGCGAGAAGGCCACCGTGCCCACGACGGTGGCCACCAGCGCCAAGATCAGCCCGGCGTACAGGTTCACCATCGTGGTCAGGCCGGTGACCAGCGCCGGCCCGGCCACGAATATCACCTCGTCGGCCACCGACTCGAACGAGAACGCCGTGTGCAGCCGGGACGAGCGGCCGAGGATGTGCGACCAGCGCGCCCGGACCATCGAGCCGAGGGAGGTGGCGGCTCCGCCGACGACCACGGCGCTGACGAAGAGCGTCCACATGGGCGCGCCGAAGGCCGTGCACAGCATGAGCGTCACCAGCGCGGCACCGTGCAGGAGCACCAGCGGCATGAGTACCCTGGCCTGGCCGAAGCGGTCGACCAGCCGTCCGGACAGCGGGGCGGCGACCGCGAAGGCGATGGCGACCGTCGCCGAGATCGCCCCGGCGGTCGCGTACGAGCCGGTGAGGGCCGAGATGAGCAGAACGATGCCGATGCCGAGCATCGACATGGGCATCCGCCCGACGAAGCCCGCGACCACGAAGCCTTTGGTGCCGGGCGCGCTGAACAGCTCTCGATACGGCCCGACCACGATCTCGCCCCTTTCGCACGCCCCCGGCGCACGTCCTACGGTGTCTTCCCACCCTCGCGCACAGTCGAGCGGCGCATCAAGTGATTTCCCGGCAACGTACACGAATACGGACTCTTGGGGCTAACGTGGGTCAAGTGTCCCCTCCCTCTCGGCTCGTGCCGGCGCGCGCCGTCATGGCCGGGCTGGCCCTGCTGACCGTCCTCGGCGTCGTGGCCGGCGGAGCATTCCTGATCACCCGGGACACGGCCGGCGCCGTGCCCGCGGCGGCCCGCACGCCCCTGGCCGGTGTCAGCGACCTGACGGCGCCGGTGCCGCCCTTCCCGGTCCTCACCCCCGGGCCGATCGTGGCCGGGTCGCCGTACCCGTCCTCGTCCTCGCCGGCCACCGCGCCGGCGTCCGCGACATCTGCCCCGTCCGCCTCGTCGGAATCGTCGACGCCCGGTTCCACGCCCGGCGCCCCGACCGCGCCCGGCCCGAGGGCCACGCCGAACCCGACGGCCGCGCCGAACGCGCCCGACGCCACGGCCGTCCCGGACACGACGGCCGTCCCGGACACGACGGCTTCGCCGGACGCGACCACTCCCGGCTCGGCGACGCCCCAGCGGGTGACCTCCACACCGCCCCGGCTGATCGCCGTCGCGCGCGAGCCGCTCACCGAGGCGGCGCTGCGCAGGGTCTCCGCGCTGAAGTACGTCACCAAGGTGTCGCTGGCCGACGCGGGAGCGGTGCGCTTCTCCACGGCCACGCTCAACCTGCTCGCCGTCGACCCGGCGGAGTTCCGCCCCTGGGCGCCGAAGGCCGTGGCCGCGGAGCCCGAGGTGTGGAACGCGCTGGCGCGCGGAGAGTTCGTCGCCGAGTCCAAGACGGCCGGCCGCTACATGCTCCGGCTCGGCGGCGAGTACGAGGCGGGCGCCGGGGCGCGGCTGCGGGTCGCCGCGTCGGCGCCGCTCGGCCTGCCCGGCGTGGACGGCGTGGTCGGCAAGGAGGTGGGCCGCGCGCTCGGCCTGGTCCCCGGCGTGGCGCTCCTCGTGCACACCCCGGCGGGCAAGGCGGCGGCCGTGGGCGGGTGGATGAAGCGGCACCTCGGAGCGGGCGCCCAGGTGGTCATGGTCGGCGCCCGCCGCGCGGCAGATCCGCCGCCCGTGCCGGTGGCCTCGCCGAGCGCGGCCCCCCCGACCGTGCTCGCGCGGCCCGGCACCTCCCTGGTCGGCAGGCCGGGCAACTACCTGGACCTGTACAGGATCTCGGCGCGGGTGTGCCCGGGCCTGTCCTGGACCGTGCTCGCCGCGATCGGGCAGGTCGAGAGCGGCCACGGCCGCAACAACGGCCCCTCCTCGGCGGGCGCGCTCGGCCCGATGCAGTTCATGCCGGCCACGTGGAAGGCGTACGGCGTCGACGGCGACGGGGACGGCAGGTCGGACATCTGGAGCCCGTACGACGCGGTGCCCTCCGCGGCCCGCTATCTGTGCGCCAACGGGGCGGGCCAGGGCGGGACGAAGCTCCGCTCGGCCGTCTTCCGCTACAACCACTCGTGGGACTACGTGAACAAGGTCCTCGGCATCGCCGGCGCCTACGCCCGCACGTACGCCTGAGCCCGCGGCCGGCGGCCCGCGGGACGCCGTACGGCGGCCTCGCCGCACCCCCTCTCGCCGGCGGCGCGGCGCCGGCGCGCGGCGCGCGGCCGCGGGGGAGAGGGACGCCGGGTCAAGGGCGGGGACGGGGGGCGGGGCAGCACAGGGCGGGGCAGGGCTCGGGCTCGGGTTCGTCCAGCAGCTCGCCGACCATGGAGACGAACCGCGGGTGGGTGCCCGCCGTCGCGGCCCGGGTGAGGTGCATGCCGAGGTCGCGGGCGACGCCGGCGGCCTCGGTGTCGAGGTCGTAGACGACCTCCATGTGGTCGGAGACGAACCCGATGGGCACCAGCACCGCGGCCCGCGTGCCGGCCGCGTGCAGGGCGGTGAGGTGGTCGCACACGTCGGGCTCCAGCCACGGCACCTGGGGCGGGCCGCTGCGGCTCTGCCACACCAGGTCCCACGGCCGGTCGCCCGCGACCAGCCCGGCGGCGGTGCGCAGCTGCGCCTCATAGGCCCCGCCGGACGGGCCGGCCGAGGCGGCCATGGAGGTGGGGATGCTGTGGGCGGTGAACACCAGCCGGGCGCCGTCGCGGTGCTCCTCGGGGAGCCGGGCCAGGGCCTCGCGGGTGTGGTCGGTCATCGCCGCGATGAAGCCGGGGTGGTCGTAGTAGTGGCGCAGCCGGACGATCTCGGGCGCGCCGGGGACTTCGGCGCGGGCTCGGGCGATGTCGTCCAGGTATTGACGGCAGCTCGAATAGGAGCTGTAGGCCGCGGTGATGAAGGCGGCCGCGCGGGTGACGCCGTCGGCGGCCATCTCTCTCATCGTGTCGCGCAGGAACGGCTGCCAGTTGCGGTTGCCCCAGTAGATCGGCAGGTCCACCTCGGGCCGCAGCGCCTCGATCAGGTCGCGGCACTGCTGGTTGATCGGGCTGACGCCGCCGAGCCCCTGGTAGTGGGCCTCCACTTCAAGGAGCCGCTCGCGGGGCACGCCGCGCCCCCTGACGACGTTCTCGAGGAACGGCATGACGTCTTCGGGCTTTTCGGGCCCGCCGAAGGAGACGATCAGCAACGCGTCGTAACGAGCCATGGATCCATCCAACCCCATCGGCAGGGGTGTGATGTCAGCGGAAGGGCTCACCCGTCGCGCGGACCGCGTGACGGCGGCGCCGCCGCCCGGTGGGCCGGGAGGGACGCGCCGCGGCGAGCCCGGTGGGGGAGGACGTGGCGGGTGAAGCCCGCGGGGAGGATTTGCCGTCAGCGAAACGGCGGCCGGGAGGAGTCCGCTGTCAGGAGAACGGCAGCTGGAGGGGGACACGGTGCTAGGGGCGCGGGAGCGCGGAGGGGTAGGTTCAGCGAAGTGAGCCTCTTCAAGGACATACGCGAATTTGTCGCCATTCCCAGACTGTTGTCGCTGCGGCTGTCTCCGGACGGCTCCCGGTTGGTGTCGGTCGTCCAGTCGCTCGATCCCGACGGGAAGTCCTACGGCACCTCCATCTGGGAGGTCCCGGCCGAGCCCGGCGGCGAGGCCGTCCGGCTGACCCGCTCGGCCAAGGGGGAGACCGGAGCCGAGTTCACCCCGGACGGCGACCTGCTGTTCGTGTCGCGGCGACCCGACCCGACCGTGAAGGACCAGCCCGAGGACGAGGTGCCCGCGCTGTGGCTGCTGCCCGCCAAGGGCGGCGAGGCGCGCAGGGTGGCCGAGCGGCCCGGAGGCATCGGCGCCGTCAGGACCGGCGGCGCCACCGTCGTCTACAGCGCGGACGTGCTCCCGGGGGAGGCGTCCTCGGAAGCCGAGCGCCGCAAGGCCAGGAAGGACGCCGGCATCAGCGCGATCCTCCACGAGGGGTACCCGATCCGCTTCTGGGACCACGATCTCGGCCCCGGGCGGACGCGGCTGTTCGCGGCCGGCCTTCCCGCCCTCGCCGAGCCGCGCGACCTGACCCCCGATCCGGGCGGCGCGCTGCTGGAGGCCTCCTTCGCGGTCACCCCCGACGGCTCCACCGTCGTCACCACCTGGGCCGTGCCGCTGCCCACCGGCGGAGTCCGGTTCGAGCTCGTGGCGATCGACGTCGCCACCGCGGAGCGGCGCGTCCTTGTGTCCGACCCAGAGTCCGACGTGTCGGGGCTGGTCACGGTCTCCCCGGACGGCCGCCGCGTCGCCTGCCGGCTGATGCGCCGCGGCACCCAGGACCGTCCGGTCGAGTACACGTTGTGGATCGGCCGCCTGGACGCGGAAGCGGGCGGCGCGGACGGCGGCCAGGCGAGCACCGCGGACCTGCTGGCCTCCGACGTCGCGTGGGCGCCCGACTCCGGCTCGCTCTACGCCACCGCCGACGACCACGGCAGGCGTCCGATCTTCAAGGTGGGCCTCACCGGCGAGTACGAGCGCCTCACCCCGCCGGACGGCGCGTACCAGGCGCTGTGCCCCTCGCCCGACGGGCGCGGCCTGTACGCGCTGCGCAGTTCCCCCGACGCCCCGCCCGTCCCTGTGCGCATCGACCTTGCGAGCGGCGAGATCGTCGAGCTGCCGTCCCCGGCCCCGAAGATCGAGATCCCCGGGACGCTCACCGAGGTGTCCGCGGTCGCCGACGACGGCGTGGAGATCAGAGGCTGGCTCGCGCTGCCCGCCGGAGCGTCGGCGGACAATCCCGCGCCGCTGCTGCTGTGGGTCCACGGGGGCCCCGTGGCGAGCTGGAACGACTGGATGTGGCGCTGGAACCCCTGGATCATGGCCGAGCACGGGTACGCGGTCCTGATGCCCGACCCGTGCCTGTCCACCGGCTACGGCCAGGAGATGATCGAGCGCGGCTGGGGCGACTGGGGCCCGCGCACCCACGCCGACCTGATGGCGGTCACCGACGCGTGCGTCGCCCGCCCGGACATCGACGGCGGGCGCACCGGCATGATGGGCGGGTCCTTCGGCGGCTACATGGCCAACTGGATCGCCGGGCACACCGACCGGTTCCGCGCCATCGTCACCCACGCCTCCCTGTGGAACCTGGAGCAGTTCGCCGGCACCACCGACGACGCCGAGTACTGGGAGCGGGAGTTCGGCCCGGTGGGAACCGATCTGTACCGCACGCTGTCGCCGCATCATTGGCTCGGCGAGATCACCACCCCGATGCTGGTCATCCACGGCGACAAGGACTACCGCGTGCCGATCGGCGAGGCGCTGCGGCTGTGGTGGGACCTGCGCAGGTCGTCGGTTCCGTCGAAGTTCCTGTACTTCCCCGACGAGAACCACTGGATCCTCAAGCCGGGCAACGCCGTCGCCTGGTACGAGACCGTGCTGGCCTTCCTCGGGCAGCACGTCCTCGGAGAGGACTGGAAGCGGCCGGAGTCGGTGGCATGACCGCCTTCCTGCGGCTGGCGGTGGACATCGCCCGCGAGGCGGGGGACATGCTCCTCGCCAAGCGCCCGGCGCGCCCGGAGGCGATCGAGACCAAGTCCAGCAGGACCGACGTGGTCACCGCCCTGGACCGCGCCTCGGAGGAGCTGATCAGGCAGCGCGTCAGGCGGGCGAGACCCGAGGACGCGTTCCTCGGCGAGGAGGAGGGCGAGACCGCCGGCGCCGAGACCGGAGAGGGGCGCGTCCGCTGGATCGTCGACCCCATCGACGGCACGGTCAACTTCATGTACGGCCTGCCGGACTGGGCGGTGAGCATCGCCGTGGAGGTCGACGGCGAGGTGGTCGCCGGCGTGGTCAACGTGCCGCCGCGCGGCGAACTGTACGCGGCGGCCAAGGGCGGCGGCGCCGAGCTGCTCCGCGAGGGCGTCCCGGCCGAACCGCTGCGGTGCAACACGGGCGTGCCGCTGCCCGAGGCGCTGATCGCCACCGGGTTCGGCTACCTGCCTGAGCGGCGGGCCGTCCAGGCCGAGGTGCTCACGCACGTGCTGCCGGTGGTCCGCGACATCCGCAGGGGCGGGTCGTGCGCGGTGGACCTGTGCTCGGTGGCGGCGGGACGGGTGGACGGCTACTTCGAGCGCGGCCCGCAGATCTGGGACTTCGCGGCGGGCGGCCTGATCGCCGTCGAGGCCGGGGCGATGATCGGCGGCCTCCACGGGCGGCCGGAGAGCCGCAGGCTCACGCTGTGCGCGGCGCCCGGCCTGTTCGAGGACCTGCGCGACCTTCTCACCCCCCTGAACCCGGAACGCGACTGAAAGAGCAAGGGCCCGCCCGCGGATGCGGGCGGGCCCTGACGCCGTGGCAAGGAGGCCGGTCAGCGCTGGATCGACACGCCGTTGTCGACGGCGATGCGGCGCAGATCCTCTATCTCCGCGGTGAGCGTGTCGGCGAGGAAGTCGTCGCCGCTCGTGCGCGCCTCCTGGAGACCTTTATAGGCCTGGTCGAGCCGGTGTGTGATCGTGCTGGTGAACTCGCCCATCTCACCTTCTTTCTCGAGGGGCGAAGGAGCAGTGCGGCCACGTACCGCCTGGGGAGATGCACAAGGTCTTCCCCGGCCGTGTGAGTGGGTCTTGCGGGTCTACCCACCGTCCTGTCGCGCTTAAACCAGCTATGCCCTATGTCCGTGGTGTGCTTTATGTCACGCGTCCGCCGCACTGTGGACGCGTGCTTACCATGCGCTTAAGCCGAATGTGGCAAGAATGAGCCTGCGAGAGGTAGAGCCGGGGCGCACGAGCGCCGGGCCGCCCGCAGGGGTTCGATCGCGCTAGGTCGGGACTACAGGAGGTGCCAGGGCCGTGCGAGTGCTTGTGGTGGAGGACGAGCGCGTGCTCGCGGACGCGATCGCGACGGGGCTGCGCCGCGAGGCGATGGCCGTCGACGTGGCCTACGACGGCGCCGGCGCGCTCGAGCGCACCGGCTACATCGACTACGACGTGATCGTGCTGGACCGCGACCTGCCGAAGATCCACGGCGACGAGGTGTGCAGGCGGCTGGTGGCCGGCCGCTCGGCCTCGCGCATCCTGATGCTCACCGCGTCGGGCGAGGTGGACGACAAGGTCGAGGGCCTGGAGCTCGGCGCCGACGACTACCTGGCCAAGCCGTTCGCCTTCATGGAGCTCGTGGCGCGCGTGCGCGCGCTCGGCCGCCGCTCGGCCCCGGCGCTGCCGCCGGTGCTCGAGCGCTCGGGCATCCGCCTGGACCCCGGCAAGCGCCTGGTGGCCAGGGACGGCAACGAGATCGCGCTCACCAAGAAGGAGTTCGCCGTCCTTGAGGAGCTGATGCGCGCCGAGGGCGCCGTCGTCAGCCAGGAGGACCTTCTGGACAAGGCGTGGGACGAGAACATCGACCCCTTCACCAACGTGGTGCGGGTCACCATGATGACCCTGCGCAAGAAGCTCGGTGAGCCGGCGGTGATCGAGACCGTGCCGGGAGTGGGTTACAAGCTGTGAGCGACGAACGCGACGCGATGCCGGCTCCCGACGGCGGCCGCCCGACCTTCGCCGCGCCCCAGCCGGTCATCGTCCCGCCCGGCTCCCCGCTGCCCGCCGGGACGCACGACGCCGACGCCGTGCCGGGGCCGGCGACGCTCTCGGTCCGCGCGGGCGCGCAGAGCCCGCCCATGGCGGCGGGCGGGCAGCGGCAGGCCGGCGCGGGCCCGGTGGGCGGGCAGCGTCCCGCCGCTTCCAGATCGCCCGAGGGCGGGCAGCGCGCGGCGGGAGCCCAGCCGCAGGCGGCCGGCGCCGGGGGCG